>DMEM01000051.1 GCA_003450915.1 Alphaproteobacteria bacterium | reverse complement strand
TATAAAGAGCATAAGATATAGACACCATTATTTAATGGTGTTGATTTTTCGTTCAATATTAACAGTATTATAATTTAGGTTTAAATTATAATAAGTAAAAAAAGGATTATATATTTTATGCATTATAGGCACAAGAACACTGTTACTTTAGTTAATGATGTAGCGTTGTTTCTTTCTGTTTTTGTAGCTTTATTTTTAGCTACGACATCAATATTATTTTTAGCAGAAGAAAAAAAACAAAGGTTAGAATTGGTTAATAATTTAAAGTCGGTATCTCAAGCTTATTATGCTTATTATTTGGATACAAGTACTGAGTTACCACTAATTGATAATGGAAATAACTGGGAGGTTAATCCTGTTCCTTTAGTAAGTGATAGTACTATTGGTTGGCAAGGCCCTTATGTAAGTTTTCCGATAAAAGAAAATGGTGTATCACTAGGTTTTAATGGGTTTGACCATTTAACTTTAGCCAGAGCCACTAATCAGAAGTGGAATTCATTAAAAGACTTAGAACAAGCAAGTTGTTATAATATAAAACAAGAAGATAAAAAATGTTATACCTGGATTGTTTTACGAGCAGGAGATAAGCTAGTGGATAAGTTGGCAGTTTATTTAGAAGATTATATTAATGAAGAAAAAAATATAGAAGACGGTAAAGTTAGAGCCAGTGATGATTATAAGTATTTATTTGTTGAACTTGGATTATCGGATGTAAATAGATAAAAAATAAAAGACTTAGATTAAATCTAAGTCTTTTATTTTTAATAGTATAAAATCATGGCTATGATAGCTATAATAATAGCCAAAAGAACTTGACGACCAACCGTATCTGGTTTTGGCTTTGCATTCATCCAGGATGGCTTTTTATAAGTGCCTTTCTTGTCTAAGAAACTCATAATTATATCCTCCTAAATATTTTTAATGCTTAGGTGAATACAAAGAACGCTCCAAATGTTAGAAATAGTGTCGTCCATAAAACACCTGAGAAACTTACGTTGCTTGGCTGCCTAGGTTTTCTTGGCTGTCTAGTTGTTAAATGAGCTGGACGTTTAGTAGATCGCCATGCTGGTTGACTCATTAATACATCTCCTAGTTAATTTGTTATTTTTATAATCTTTTATAGTTCTTAGTTAAAATCTAAAAAACTAAACTGTTGTAAACAGGCTACATACTATTATGGCTAAAGTATTTTAAGGATACTTATTTAATTCATAGTGTGTTATGATACATAGTGCAGTATAATAATTTTATTGAGGTAAATCAAGATTTAATGAAAAAAAATATAGTAAAAAAAGGTGCAATGTTTGGGCTTGATGCTAGAATAGCTTTAGCAATATTTGGAACATTGTCGGTAATATCAGGAGCAGCGTTACATAGTGCTATTAAAGAGGCTAGAATTGCTACTGCTAGTCAAAGAATTATTGAATTTGCAAAAGCAACAGAAGCTTATTTAATTGATGTTAGAAAAGATATGCCAGAAAGTGTAAGTACACCAGGAGGCTTGGCAAGGAGAGTCCAAGATTTACTTGATTCAACAGCACGAGGCTGGAATGGGCCTTATATTGATGTAGAAACAACAAGTCATGATAGTTTAGTAAAAGATTCAGGGCATGTGGTTTTTCAGTGGTATTTATACTGGTCTGCAAATGAAGACTGGGGTGATATTTCAGGTTGGAAGGGAAATGACTGCTCAGCAGGTAAAGTTTGTTATTATTTTATGAAATCTCATATTGCAAATATTCCAGGAACTGAAAAAAAAGAATTTGCCTTAAGTTTAGATGAATATTTAGATGGAGGAGATGGTGCTGATAAGGGGAAACTAAGAATTCTTTGGTATTTAGGAAATAGAGATGAACCAATTCTGTTCTATCGTGTAGCACCAACATTTAAAAGGTTTTAAACAAAAAGAGAAACATTATGATAAATAAAAAAGGAGCAATGTTCGGGCTTGATGCCAGAATATCTTTAGCAATATTTGCAGCATTATCTGTAATATCTGGTGCTGCGTTATATTCTGCGATTAAACAGGTAAAAGTTACTGCTGTGTATACAGAATTTCAGGAGTTAATAAAAGCTTATGAGGCTTATTATTTGGATACTGGAGCTCAGTTGCCAGTTTCAGCATCAATATTTAGGTTGCTTGATTTAGTCGAGGATAGCTCTATTGCAGGCTGGAATGGACCTTACCTATCACATGATAAGCATTTTTCTAGTTTAAAATCTATTGTATATCCTGGGGCTATCTTAAACGGAGGGCTTAGGGATGTTAATGGCAGCACTTGCTCTGCTGGTGAAGTATGTTATTTTTGGCCTAGTTTAACTATCACAACATATTCAGATGACAAGCCACAAATTGTCGATGCATTGAAGGATGTTGTAGGAGCTGATAATCATTATTATACTGCAGCTAATTTAGGACAGATACCAACAACACCAAGATATCATTATGTATATGTAAAGGGAATACCTGTTAAAAACCCATTATAGGTAACAATAAAAGAGCTCAATTAAGAGCTCTTTCATTTTTTATTATTAAGCTTTTGCCTAATGAGATATATTACCTTGCTCATCAGCTAGCATGTCATTGTTAAATGACTCGGGTTCGAAAACATCTTCCCAATCACCTTGAGTTGCTGCACGAGCATACTCTGTTGAACGACCTTCAAAGAAGTTTGTATGTTCAACACCATTTAAGATAACGTCTAACCATGGTAGAGGATTTTTATCAATAAAGAATTGTTTTTCTAAACCTAGCTCTTCTAAACGAATATCTGCAATGTAACGAATGTATTGTTTAACTTCATCGGCACGTAGGCCTTCCATATCACCCATTTCAAAAGCTAAATCAATGAATTTATCTTCGTTTTTAACAACTTGGTGACATTCTGCAATTAGCTCATCGTGTAGCTCTTTTGTATTAAGCTCAGGGTTTTCAGCTAAGAATGTGTGGTACAGTTTAATAATTGATTGAGTGTGTAAAGTTTCATCTCTTACAGACCATGTAACAATTTGTCCCATACCTTTCATTTTATTAAAACGAGGGAAGTTAAGTAAAATTGCAAAACTTGCGAATAACTGCAGACCTTCAGTAAAAGCACCATAAACAGCCATTGTTCTAACTAAACCTTCTTTAGTATCACATGAGAAGTTTTGTAGATAATCATACTTTTCTTTCATTTCATCATATTGTAGAAATGCTTCATATTCAGTTTCTGGGATACCAATTGTATCAAGTAGGTGTGAATAGGCTGCAATATGAATTGTTTCCATGTTTGAAAAAGCACCCAGCATCATTTGAACTTCAGTAGGTCCAAACACTTTTGAGTATTGCTTCATATAGCAGTTGTTAACTTCAATATCAGATTGAGTGAAAAATCTAAAGATTTGTGTAACCAAGTTTCTTTCTGAATCTGAAAGTTTTGTTCTCCAGTCTTTAACATCATCAGCTAAAGGTACTTCTTTTGGTAGCCAGTGAAGGCTTTGTTGAATTTCCCATGCTTCATAGCACCATGGATAACGAAAAGGTTTATATACTGCTCTTGGTTCTAGTAATGACATCTCTTATTCCTTTATTTTGGGGACTTGCTCTTTAAAGTACCTTTTGCTTTATTTAAATAATCATTTACTATTAGTAAACCTCATATCTAAATAAAACAAAATTCATCTTTAAATACCTTAGTCCGTGGTTGTGGCTTTTAGCCAATGGTTTATTTATTTTTTTAGTTAAATTCTTAATTAAAACTGTGGTAAAGCTGACTCAGCTTTTATTGGCATGATAGGCATTCATCATATTCAGCTTGTGCAGGGGCTGCAGCCATCGGAAGACGTTCGGCATATGCTGATACTGTTGATTTAATACCTGCTTTACCGCCATCTGCAACAACTTGTGCTCTTTGAATAGTTTTTGAACGACAGTAGTATAAGCTTTTAACACCTTTTTTCCATGCTGAGAAATGCACATTGTGTAATACAGATTTATGTACATCGGCTGGTAAAAATACGTTTACTGATTGGCCTTGGCAAATAAATGGAGTTCTATCTGCAGCGTGCTCAACAATCCAACGTTGATCAAGTTCAAATGCTGTTTTAAATACATCTTTTTCATCTTGAGTTAAAAAGTCTAAGTGTTGAACTGAGCCTTCGTTAACAACAATTGATGTCCAAGTATCTTCATCATTTTTATTATATTTTGCTAATACTCGTGCAAGGTATTTATTTTGTACATTAAATGAACCTGATAATGTTTTTTGTGTAAAACTGTTTGCAGCAAGAGGTTCAATACCTGGGCTAGAGTTACCTGCAATAATCGAAATTGATGCAGTAGGGGCAATAGCCATTTTATTTGAAAATCTTTCTTTAATTAGCATATCTTCGGCATCTAGACATGCACCTTTTTCATCTGCTAATTTTACAGAAGCTTCATCAGCTTTTTCTTTAATATGCTGGAAGATTTTTTTGTTCCAAACTTTTGCCATTACAGATTCAAATGGAATACCATTTTTTTGTAAGAAGCTATGATAACCCATAACACCTAAGCCAACTGAACGTTCACGCATTGCAGAATAAACAGCATTTGCCATTGATGGCGGCGCTTTTTCAATAAATGTTTCTAAAACATTATCTAAGAATCTTAAAATATCTTCAACAATAGTTTCATCATCTTTCCATTTATCATAATACTCTAGGTTTAATGATGAAAGACAGCAAACAGCAGTTCTGTTTTTACCCAAGTGATCAATACCTGTTGGTAGCATAATTTCACAGCATAGGTTTGAAGTTTTAACCTCTAAGCCTTTATCTTTAATAAATGGAGCTAGATTTTTATTAGCATGGTCTTTAAATAATAGGTATGGTTCACCTGTTTCAACACGAGCTGTTAAAAGACGAATCCATAAGTCACGTGCTTTAATAGTTTCTAATGTTTTGCCTGTTTGAGGGCTTTTAAGATCCCAGTCTAAACCTTTTTCAACAGCATTCATAAAATCATCTGTAATAACAACACCATGGTGAATGTTTAGTGATTTTCTATTATGATCACCACCTGTTGGACGACGAATTTCAACAAATTCTTCAATTTCTGGATGGTCAATAGGAAGGTAAACCGCGCCAGAACCACGACGTAATGAGCCTTGAGAAATAGCAAGAGTTAAACTATCCATAACTTTTAAGAATGGAATAACTCCACTTGATTTGCCAACCTCTCCAACTCGTTCTCCGATTGATCTTACGTTACCCCAGTATGAACCGATACCACCGCCACGGGCAGCTAAAAATACATTTTCATTCCAAAGTTCAGCGATACCATCTAATGAATCATCTGTTTCATTTAAGAAGCATGAAATAGGAAGGCCTCTTTCTGTTCCACCATTTGATAAAATAGGTGTTGATGGCATAAACCAGTGTTTTGACATGTAGTCATAAATTCTTTGTGCGTGAGCTTCATCATCAGCATAAGCACATGCTACGTTTGCAAACCTGTCTTGGAATGATTCATCTGGCATTAAATATCTATCTTTAAGTGTTTCTTTACCAAATTGAGTGATTAAATCATCTCTAGAATTATCTATTTTTATATTATATTTGTATGACATTTGTGGTAAACCCCTTTGTTTCTCTTAATGTATGAATAGCCTAGCATGGATACTATATGTTGTAAATAGTAAAAATACCATCACAATATATAGATTTTTGCTTTTACTTAAAAAAGAGTGACTTAATAAATCAACAATAAAAAAATGGTTATTCTTCTGATTTTTACTATTGGTTGTGAAGTACCATATGTGTATTGTAGAATAACACTGTTGATTAATGCTATTTTATATCTTAAAAATATGACCTGAGTCAATGTTTTAAGTGTGACATTTTAGTCAGTCTTCGATTAAAAAGATTGGTCTTAAAAGGAGTTTATGTGTTGTTTTTGTTTTTTCTTATTTTTTTTAATGCTACTATTATAATCAGAAATTTAAAAATGTTTAGGCGCTTGTTGCTTAAATATAATAAATAATAAAAAATAAGGATAGCAAGAAAATGAAATTAAAAGCAACTTTTCTAGCAACAACAGCTTTACTAACTGCAGGTAATGCACTAGCTGCAGATGTAACGGTATATGGCCAAGTAAATAAACTAGCAGTATCTGCGGATAATGGCGTAGAAACAAACACTGCAATTGTAGATAACGATTCTTCATCATCAAGATTTGGTTTTAAAGCTCAACAACAGCTTGACAGCGGTTTAGTAGTATCAGCTCTATTAGAATTACAATCAGAGTCAAACTCATCTGCATCAATCTCATTTGAAGATGATGAATCAAATGAAGAAAATAACTCAGGTATTTCAGAAAGACACTCAAGAGTTGGTCTATCAGGTACATATGGTACATTCTTAATTGGTAAAACTTCAGAAGCTACAGATGGTATTTCAGAAATGGACTTAGGTGGTGTATCTGATGTTATGTATGCAGGTATTGGTAACATTGGTGCTGGTATTAACTTTGTTAAGAAATCAGATGGCACATCAACAACTAAATCAGTTGGTGATATGTACAGCAACTTTGGTGGTGGCAGAACAAACTTGGTTAGATATGACACTCCAGCATTAGCAGGCGTTAACGGTTCTGTATCAGTATCATCAGGTGGTGATATAGCAGTTGCAACTAAATACTCTGGTAAAATTGATCGCTTTAAAGTTAAAGCAGGTTTAGGTCTTAAAAAACATGAAAATGGTGAAGTAACAGGTGGTAAAATTATAGACCAAGATGTTTCAGGTTCTGTATCAGTTCTATGTACAGAATCAGGCGTTGGTCTAACAGTTGCTATGGGTGAAAGATCATATGAATCTTCAGAAAATAGAAAAGATGGTGAATTTTTATATACAAAACTATCTTACCTACCAGTAGGATCAAACTTTGAATATGCAGTTGATTATGCAGAAGCAGAATCAGTTTCAGCAGATAATGAAGAAATTTCAACATATGGTGCAGGTGTTCAGTATAACTTAGCTAAAGGTGTTTCAACATCTCTAATGTACCGTCAACTTGAAGCTGACAAGCTAGCGGATGATGCAGAAGATATCAAACTTATTTCAGCAGGTCTAAAAGTTAAATTCTAGCTTTTAAGAGGATCTTTTACGTTATCAATTTCGTCATGTACTTTTAGTACACTTCCTTATTGATAAAGCAAAATCCCTCGCTTAAAATCCTAGAATTGTGAAGTTGAAAAAGAGGTTCGAAAGAGCCTCTTTTTTATTGTCTTATTTGATCTAATAGTTTATACTTTTAATTGGTAAAAATAATAAATTTAGGAAATGTTGTTTATGAAACTAAAAAAAGGTGCAATGTTCGGGCTTGAAAGTCGAGCGTTAAGAAAACAGTCTGGGAGACTGTTTTTAGAGAGCTTCCGTAGACTTACCTTTAGGTTAGTCGAAGGTCATCAAGCGACTAGAATACAAACTTCTAAAGGTGCAATGTTCGGGCTT
>DMEM01000208.1 GCA_003450915.1 Alphaproteobacteria bacterium | reverse complement strand
ATAGCAATTGTAAAAGCAGAACATGTAGATGATAAATTCAATGCAAGATTTTCTGCTAGAGCAAGAAAGTACGAATACTATATTTTAAACAGACGTTCAAAATCGGCAGTTCATCATAAAAGAATTACAAGAGTTAAAGACCCTCTAAATGTGAAAAAAATGCAAGAAGCTGCAAATATGCTAGTTGGAGAGAATGATTTTTCATCTTTTAGAGCATCTGCTTGTCAAGCTAAAACACCAGTTACTGAGTTATATTCTATTAAATTAGAGACTATAAAATTTGGAGATGATTTAATAATTAAAGCAAATATTCATGGTAGGGCATTTTTACACAATATGGTAAGAATTATAATGGGAACTTTAGTAGAAATAGGCACAGGTAAAGAGCCAATAGAGTTTGCAAAACATGCTCTTGAAGCAAAAGACAGAACAAAAGCAGGACCTACACTTGCTCCTGATGGATTGTTTTTTGTAGGAGTCGACTATAAAGATAAGGGTGAGTTAAACCATGAAGTTTATAATTTTCAACCAACAGTAACTCCAGAAAGCAACTAAAAACTTGCGAAATAGATCATAATATTATAAAATGTAATAAATTTATTCAAAAAATAGGAAAAAACTATGCAATTAAATAGAGATGAAATTCAAAAATATATAGCTCACCGCGATCCAATGTTATTAATAGATAGAGTTATAAATTGTGATTTAGAAAATGAAGAAATTCATGCACAATTTGATGTAAAAGATGATTGGGATATTTTAAAAGGTCATTTTCCAGGTAACCCAATTATGCCAGGTGTTTTAACAGTAGAAGCTTCAGCTCAGGCTTCGGCTGTATTAACAAATATGCTTTTAGGAAAAACATCAGAAGAAACTCTATTTTACTTTGCTGCGATAGAAAATGTTCGTTTTAAACATCCAGTTTTACCGGGAAATACAATAGATTTAAAAGTTAAAATTACTAGAAGAAAAGCTTCAATTGTTAAATCAGAAGCTAAAGTTTTTGTAGAAGGTACTCTAGTTACAGAATGTGCCTTTACTGCAAAAGTTTTACCAAGAAATTAATACTACGGAGAGATAGCTAAATGTCAAATATACACCCAACAGCAATTATTGAAGATGGAGCATTTATCCCAGATTCTTGTAAAGTAGGTCCCTACTGTATTGTTGGTAAAGATGTTAAATTTGGGGAAGATTGTGACTTACATAGCCATGTTGTAATTAGAGGTAATACGACAGTTGGTAATAAGTGTGAGATTTACCCATTTGCATCAATTGGTGGAAACCCACCAGATTTAAAATTTAAAGGTGAAACTACCTATCTTGAAATTGGAGATAACAATTCAATTCGTGAATATGTAACGATTAACCCCGGTACAGGTGCAGGTGGTGGTTTAACTAAAGTAGGTGATAATAACCTTATTATGCCTTTATCTCATATTGCACATGACTGTTTTATTGGTAACAATATTGTTATGAGTAATAGTGCAATGCTTGCAGGTCACGTTATTGTTGAAGATAATGCTATTTTAGGTGGAATGAGTGGTGTCCATCAGTTTACTCGTATCGGTAAAAACGCAATGGTTGGTGGAGGATCTGTAGTGATACAAGATGTTATCCCTTACGGTGTTGTTTCAGGAAATCGTGCTCACCTAGAAAACTTAAACTTAATTGGCTTACAACGTAAAGGTTTCTCAAAATCTGAAATTAAAAACTTACGTTTAGCTTATAGCCAAATATTTACTCCTGATGAGCGTAGTTTTTCTGATCGTTTAGATGAAGTAGAAAAAGACTTTGATGATAATGCTCACGTAGTTGAGATTGTAAACTTTATTAAGTTCTCTAAAAAAGGAGTTTGTAAACCAAATGCAGATTAATTTAACAGATAAAAAACTTGGTATTTTAGCTGGAGGAGGAGACCTTCCTGCTAAAATTATTGAGCAGTGTCGTAAATCAGGTAAAGATTTTTTTGTTATTACTTTTAAAGATCAAGATAATCCAACAAACTATGAAACTCTAGCTATTAATGAAACAGCAGAGTTTGGTCTTGGTGGCGTTGGTGCTGTTATTAAAGAGTTAAAAAAACAAAATGTTGAAGAAATTGTTTTAGCTGGTTACATTAAAAAGCCTTCATTGTTTAATTTAAAACTTGATTTAACAGGTATTAAAATTTTAGCAAAAGTTGCTATTCATCATGATGATAAGTTGCTTAGAGCAATTGCTGAAGAAATGGAGTCAAAAGGCTTTGCTTTATTAGGTGCTCATAATATTTGTGATGATTTGCTTATCGGTAATGAAATTTTAAATGGCGATAAGCTAGCAGAAGAAAAATCTGATGATATAGTTTTAGGTATTAAAATGGCTCATGAAATTGGTAAACTGGATATTGGTCAGGCTGTTATTGTTAAAGATAAAGTTATTTTAGGTGTTGAAGCTGTTGAAGGAACAGATGAACTTTTAGAGCGTTGTGCTGATTTAAGAGGTAAAGATGCTAAAGGTGGTTTATTAGTGAAAATGAGTAAGCCTCAACAAAATTTAGATCTTGATATGCCTTCTATTGGTTTTAAAACAATCGAGAAATTAGCAAAACTTGGTTATGATGGTGTTGTTGTTTCTGCAAACTCAACTATTTTCTTAGATAAAGAGAAAAGTATTGAGCTAGCTAAAAAACATAAGTTATTAGTAGCTGGAGTAGATGTAAATGACTGCGAACACTAAAAAAACAATTATGCTTGTTTGTGCTGAAAAGTCTGGTGACTTATTAGGTGCAAACTTAATTGAATCACTAAAAGATGAACTTAAAGATTATGATCTTGAGTTTATAGGAGTAGGTGGTTCGGCTATGGAAAATGCAGGTTTAAAAACTATTTTTCCAATGGCTGATATTGCGGTTATGGGCTTATTTGAAGTTATTCCACATTTAAAAGTTATTTTCAAACGTATTAAAGATACAGTTGCAACAGCTAAAGAGAAAAAAGCTGATATGTTAGTAACAATTGAT
>DMEM01000151.1 GCA_003450915.1 Alphaproteobacteria bacterium | reverse complement strand
ATTTATTAACTCTTGCTTTGTCAGTTTTTCATTAACTACTTTATTTGATAGGTTGTCCATTTCAGGGTTTGAGTAGAATGATCTGTTTAATCCTCCATCTCCCATACTTGCAGAGTTAAATAACTCTTTATAAATATCACCATCAAAAATGCCAACCCAAGCTAGGGCATACATTTGCACATTACCTGCCTTAATATCGTTGTAGAATCTTCCCCAGTCTGATGTAAGTAGGTTTAATTCAATGCCAACTTCTTTAAGTTGATCTTGTAAAATTTGAGCAAATCGTAAAGACTGATTATTGTTTGTTACTGAAAAATCAATTCTAACTCTTACTCCGTTTTTATCAGCAGCATAGCCGTGCTCTTCTAAAATATTAATTGCCTTTTGTTTGTTGTATTTAATAAATTTAGCCTTATAACCATTATGTTCTGTAGGTAATAGGCTTCCAGCTTTTTTAGCATAATCTAAATATAGGTAATGAATGATAGAATCAACATCAATACCATATGCAATAGCTTGTCTAATAGCTTTTTTACCAACAGTTTCATCTTTATGGTTAAAGCCTAAATACGCATAGTTTGACCCTTTTGATGAATAAATATCATATCCTTTTTCTTTTAATAGATTAACTTGTAGGGCTTGTAATCCTGAATGTAAAACATCAACTTCACCTTTTAACAGTTTTATAATCCTAACAACAGGAAGGCTATTAGGAATAAATTCAATTGTTTGATAGTGCAAAGATTTATCAATTGCTTTTAATTTTAAAGTGTAAGGGAATTTAAATTCTTCCATAATATAAGGGCCTAAGCCAACCATCCCATTTTCTGTGTTTTTAAAAATAGGGATTGTAAATTTGGCAGTAGGGAAGTTATCTAACTTTTTGAAGTTAAATTTAATAGTTTTTGTATCGATAATCTTTATAGACTTAATATTTTCCAATGTAGATTTATAAACAGTAACTTTTTTGTTTCTCATTAGGTCTTCGTACATGTTTTTAATGTCTGTAGATGTAAGAGGCGTTTTATCTGTAAAGTAAATATCTTTTAGCTTTAATGTATAAGAAGTAGGAGTTTTCTCTATTATTTCTGCAGCGGAAGAGTCTTCTTTTACACTTTCTAAAAGTCCGGTGGTCATAAGTTTTAGCACTCTATAAGAGTTTGCATCTAGAGTATAACGAAAGTCAAAGTTCTCGCCAATTGCGTCAACTCCAATCTTTAAAGTGTTAGCCTGAGCTGTTACAGCGAATAGTAAAAATGTTAAAAATGCAACAGTGCGTGTGAATAATATCATTTGAAATTAAGATCTCTCTTTACTTTTTTGTTTATATGGTAAATAATACACTAAGACAGGAACAAAATACAAGTAATTTTTGGGAATATATCATGGCAAATATAAAAAACAAAAGAATTTTAAAAACAGTATCAGTTATAGCAGTAGTTAGCGTATTTTCAAACGCTGCAAATGCATGGTTCTGGGATAGTAAAAATGAAAGACCTATGAGATACAACTCACAAGGTCAACAAGTACCCGCGGTTCAAGAATCATGGCTTGAAAAAGCTGCGACATATCATGAAGAGTTAAAACCAGAATATAACCCTGAAACTCAAAGAGTTGAAGTGCCTAAAAATACAATTACAGGCCCAGGTGGTAACACTCACACAAGTACGGTAAAACCAGCGTGGTATGATAAGGCAACTACATATAATGAAGAACAAAGAAGACCATGGAATCCTTATGATGAAGTTGAGAAAAAAATTCCTGCATATATGTATTATGATAAAAAAGAAGCTAAGCTTTGGAATGATCACTACAAACAAAAAGGCTTAGAGCCAGTTCCATACATGTACGGTTCAGCATCTTTAGTATTAAGAAAAGAGAGACAAGTTAAAGACTTTGGCTTAGTTGAAAATACTAATTTAGATGGTGTTATTGATGATAAAATGGCAAACCCTCAAGCTAGAATGGTTGGTATGGACAATGTTTATATTAAACCAGTAGGTGGTTTTGCATCTATTGACAATAGAGATGCACAAAATCAGCTACAAGCAAGTAGAAGTAATAATATTATGCTTTCAGATCCTGTAGCAAAAGATAGAGATGTTTCAGTTTATAACAATGTTATGATTGGTAATCCTAAAAAGTTAGATGTTCAAGCAGCTACTAAAATAGATAAGCCGGTAGTAAACTGGAGAGATAAATTAGATATTCATCAAGATGTTTCAAGACCTGGAGATTTTGATTATAAAAGTAAGAAAACTGTTCAAGCTTATGCTAAAACAACAGCTCAGCCTCAAAACTACCCTGAAGTATTTGGTGGTGATCTTGACGGACAAGTTATTGCAGGTTCTACAGGAGCTTCAGCTCAACAAGCTTATAACCCATACGCTGGTGGAATTGCTAAAGTAAATGAATATACTGTAGAAACAGGTGATACACTTTCAGAAATTTCAGACAAAGAAAAAATCTACGGTGACTGGACTTTATGGCCTCTAATTTATGATGCTAACCGCTCACAAGTTAATGACCCTGATTTAGTTCACCCTGGTCAAAACTTAGATATTCCTAGAGACTATCAAGGAGAAGAAGAAGTTGATGCTAGATACAGAGCTAGAAATAGAAATCAACCAATTAGCTTATACGATGGTGAATAAAATATAATAATAAAAAACCTCCATATATGGAGGTTTTTTACTAAATATTCTTGAAAAAAATAAGGTTAATGCTATAATAAGCAATGTTAACCTTATTTTTTTAGGAGTATGATTATGACATGCTCGTCACAAAGTGTCGAAGCTAAAGCGGCCGCTTGGTGTCTGCAAGAGTTTCAATTTCATTCATTTAGAGAAAAACGTAACTCTGCACATTCGGAGAAAATATTTTCTAATTGGTTAGAACTTTATATAAAGCAAGAGCTAAAAGAAAATGGTACTTGTAAAATTACATTTAGTAATAATGAGCCTTGTGATGTTTTAAAAAAGGCAGCATTAAAAGCTAATTATAGTTTTGTTGAGTTAGCTCGCGATTTTGTTATAAATATAGAAAATGATAGAGCTCAAGCTAGAATTGTTTAATTTTTATGTAATTTATTTTTTCTTAATAATTTTCGATCTTAATAAAAAGCCTTCATTTATGAAGGCTTTTTTATTTCCACGTTGAATTATATCTTTTTAATTATTATATTATAGTCACGGAATTATAATGTTTATTAAAATGGTGAGAGATTATGAATATCAATCTTGATGATAATGTAAACTATATGGTGTCTAGGCTGATAGATGATATTAATATGGATCTAAATTTAATGCACCGTAAAAGTAAAGATTTAACAGAGGCTATGAGGGAAAAAGTTTCCAATTATCAATCTGTTTATTTATCTACAGATTTTTCTAAACACGAAGAGCAGACAAGAATAAAAGTTCTTAACTCGATAGATAATGAAAAATTAGAACTGAAAAAGTTAGAGGCAGAAATGAAGTCTATAGCTTTAAAAATAGAAAATATGCCTGTTTATGATTCAGACAAAAACAGTGCAGAAAAAGTTGATAAGTTTAAAGATGTTTTATCTTCTTTAATTAAGGAAGGCATTGCTCGAAATGAAAGTGACTTTGTTAGAATTAAAGTTGCTACTCATAGGCATTGCACTTTAATAGCTCAAGCAGTCGGAGAATCGGGGCTTGAATTGCCAGTTATAAAAGGGTCTTTTAAAGCCTTTATTAGTGTTAAAGATTTTAAATGTACTGTTTATGAGAGTCAGTTGAGTTAGTTAACATCTTTAAAATATAAAAACTAAAGGATAAAAAGTTTCGAGAAAAAAGAGATCTATATGGTCTCTTTTTTTGTTTTCTATATCTTTATCTCTTGATTTTTATGATATTTATTGTTACATTGACTTTGCTCAAGATTGCGTTTTTATAAAAAATTAAAAAAGGTTAGCCTTATCATGACTATTTTAGAAAGTAATGATGTTGATACAAAACTTAATGGTATTGCCGATAACGTGCTTCAGATATTATCTGAAAGTATAGACCTGCTACCTTCAGGTAAGTTGCTATTTAAAGCAAGTTTGCTTGAAGTTATGAAGTCTGAATTTGAAAAACATAAATCAGTTGAAATTCAGGTAAATGGCAATATTGCTTGTGAACTTATAATTAAAGCATCCAAAAAGGTTGGCGTTAAATTTCCTAAAATAGATGGATCTTATGAAGCGGTTTTATTTTCTAATGGTTTAGTGTTTTTTAATAATAAAACATCTATTAAGCTTGATAGTTAAAAAATAACAGTAATATTAAATATTCTTATTATTCTTTTTTGAGAAGGGAAAGCAAAGATGTCTGGTGAAATATCTGAAGATAATCTTGAAAAAATTGCTAATGTTGTAGCAGAGTATTGGGATAATGCAATAAAAGATTTAAGCTATCTAGAAGGGGCGACAGTTTCTTATTTTAAAAAATGTTATAAGTCAATGTTGGTTAGTGAGATGGTTGATTTAGAGTTACTGTCCCAAAACTTGAAGTGTTACATTGTTAATGAGTTAAAAAAAATGGAAGAACAAACTGATAAGCCTTGCTTGACTCTTTATACTGGTTATTGTGCAGAATATCCTTTGTCAAAAATAGCTGTTCAATCAAATGTTAGTCTTTCGGTTTTTCCTGGTAACATTGAAATGAAGATATATCCTGACTTAGTTGAAGTTTTTGCTAAGCCTAATGAGGAATCTAAAGTTTTAATATCTTTAAATGATAAAGAATAGAGTTTGAACGTTATTTTCGATAAAAAAAGAGACCTTTGGGTCTCTTTTTATTTGTGCTAACCTAGTTGTTTAGCTAGTTTTGTAAATTCTTCACCTCTGACTTCAAAGTTTTTAAACTGGTCAATGCTTGCACAGGCTGGAGATAGTAAAACAATATCACCAGACTTTAAATCTGAAGAAGTTTTTTGCATAGCTTGCTCCATAGTTTCAAAAACCAAACTAGAGTGATCAAGTTTTGCTAGAGAATCTTTGTCTTTGCCAAAGCAATACAATTGAAGGTCAAAATTCTTAAATAGGGGGACTAGCGGCTTAAAGTCAGCGCCTTTACCGTCTCCACCTAATAATAAATGTAGTTTGCCTTTAACTTTTAAGCCATCTAAGCAGGCAACTAAGCTACCAACGTTAGTCGCTTTTGAATCATTGATCCATTTTACACCGTTGTTTTGGTATGCTAATTGACATCTGTGATCTAAACCTGCAAAGTCACAAATAGCCTTTTTTGTTTTTTCTTTGTCTAAATTCAATGGACTAATTAAAGCGTAAACAGCAAGAATATTTAGTAGGTTATGTTGACCAACTAGTTTGATATCATCTTCAGTTAATAATAATTCATCTTTAAAGAATAAGTGAGACATGTTGCCGACTTCTTTAATAGAATATTCTGAATTATCAGTGCCAAAGCTGATTTTGTTAAAGTGATTTTTAGGATTGGTAAAATCATCTTGTTGGTTAAAAATTGCTAGTTTTGCATTATGAAAAACATTAT
>DMEM01000211.1 GCA_003450915.1 Alphaproteobacteria bacterium | reverse complement strand
TGCAATAGCGCTTTATAAACTATATAATAAAAGTATTATAAAAAACAATCGAGTATATATGACATGAATAGTAAAAAAATAAAAGGTGGTATAGCATACCAGCTAATAAGAAAGCTAAATAATAGACGAAAATCAGGTGTGAATTATAATTCAAAACTTGATGAAAGTATTTATAAAGCTGTTATGGTACTTATTCCTATGTTGCTTATTTTATGGGCACTAAACTTAGGATAGGTTTATTTTATTATAAAGAAGGCTTTTACAATGATAAATATACAACAAAATTATAAAACGGGATTATCATTCGCTATTTTAGGAGTTATTTTAACTTCTTTTCAGGTAGTTTTTTCTAGATATTTTTTAATTGAACATCAAATTTCTCCTGTTATCTCAATTTTACTAGCTCTTTTAATTGGATCATATGTTCAGCTTGCTTACTTGGGCTCTGGCTATAGTCTATTTTTTATTAGAAGTTTAAAAAATGCATATGTGTGGTTATATAATATAATGCAGTTAATCATGAGCATTGCTGGAATTTATATTCTATTTTATATTACAGCAACAGAATCTTTTTTATTACAAAGAATAACAATTGTTATTACTTTATTAATGGCTTATGTATTTTTAAATAAATCGTTTAAAAGCAAAGATTTAATAGGTATATCTTGTATGTTATTAGGCCTTGGAGTTATCCTTAGTGGTTTTGATAAAGTAACAATGATTACCGTTTCATTTTTAGTTTTATGTGCTGCAACAATGAATGCTGCTCGAGTAATAATTGCTGAAAGCTACCCTATTTATGGTAATACTAAAAATAATTCAGAAAGAATAAGATGTAAAAGTGTTATAACATTAATCTCTAGCTTACTATTTTTAGCTCTTATTTTTGTCCTTGGTTTTCTAAAAACACATACAGCTGATCAAATAGACCTGCATATAATAGCTTCAGCACCTGATTTTAATGAGTTTTTTAATCCATATAACTTTTATTATGGCTTAATTATCGGTTTTATTATTATTCCACTTGATCAATTATCAGCATTTAAAAGTAATTTAAATTTAAAAAGAGAAGTTTTAATTATTGTAGAGTTAATGCTACCTTTTACAGTGTTATTAACAGAACACCTATTCTCTTTAGCTGGCTTATTAGATATAAGAGGAATTACTAATTTAGACTTAATCGCTGGTTTTGTTATTATTGCCGGAGCAATGCAATTGACCTTTACTAGAGCTTATGAAAGCTCAGCTGAATTAACTAAAAAAGAGAAGAAATACCTAAAAGATGCTAGGATTTTAATTTTAGCAGGTATTGAATATACCGAAGATAATAAAGAAAAACTAGCTAATATATTGAATATTAGTGAAAAGATGATTTATGATATTTTAAAAGATAAGGCTAAATTAACTAAAGAAACTATGCATGAGATTAGGAAAAACTTTGTTGAAAAAATAGCATTATTTGATTCTTTAGTAACTTACCATGATCAAAATAACTTTAAGAAGAGTATTCATAATCTAGCAGGTAATGAAGCTGTAAGTTTATTAACATTAAAAATAGATGACTTTAATATAATTAAAGATGACTATTCATCTGAAACAGTAGATGAGATTGTGCATGAGTTTGCTTCAATATTAAATGATAACTACCCTTCTGCATATGTTACAAAGGTTAAAGATTCTGAATTTTGCCTACTATTTTCTAATAAAAATAAATATCAAGCAAGGCAGTTAACAAAGGAAATAAAAAAACTTATAAGTCAGCCTCTTAATCTTAATTTATCAGATGAAAAAATTGAAGTTACAGCATCAATTGATATTACAAATTATCCTGAAGATGTAAAGTCTATTGAAGATTTAATTAATTTAACGAATGAAAAAATAGAAAAATAGCTAAAATAATGTTACAGTTATCCACAAATTAATAAAACAATAACTGAATAACGGTATACATTATGAAAACAATAGAACAAATTATAGAAAAAACTATAGAGCTAGCAAAACAAGCTTCAGAGAATGATGAAGTTCCTGTTGGTGCTATTATTTTTGATGATGAAGGTAGTATTATTGCTAAAAGTGAAAACAGAACAAGAAGAGAACATTCTGTAGCATATCATGCTGAATTAGACTGTATTAGCCAAGCTGGTAAAATAAAAGGTTCTGAAAACTTATCAGAATACCATATAGCAACTTCATTAGAGCCATGTGCAATGTGTGCTCAAGCAATTGCCTGGGCTAAGCTTAGAACTGTTGTTATTGCCTGTGATGATCCTAAATCTGGTGGAATTATCCACAATGCTAAAATATTTGATCATTCGCATCATAAGCCTGAGGTTATTTATTTAGAACAATTTAAAGAACAATCAGCTCAATTATTGCAAGATTTTTTTAAATCTAAAAGATAATATTGTAATTTAGATTAAGAATTATAAGAAAAAACACCTTAAAAATAAGGTGTTTTTAGTTTTAAATATATTATGGTTGTTGGCGAGTTGCTGCAATTACAATCTCTCTAATACATTCATTTTGTGGTTGATTAAATGCAAATAATACGGATCTTTCAATATCATCTGGTTCTAAAACTCCACCCATTGACTCTTTCCAGTCTTCATAGCCTTCTTTAATTTCTTGTGATGTAGTGTGGCTTAATAGGTTTGTTTCAACAGATCCTGGTGCAATAGTAATAATTCTTACATTTGAATCTGCAACTTCTTCTCTAACATTTTCACTAATTGCATAAACTGTAAATTTAGTTTCACAATATGCTGCATGACTAGAGAAAGTCTTACGTCCATTAATTGATGAAATATTAACAATAGTTCCTGAATTTCTTTTTTTCATATCCGCTAAAACAGTTTGCATACCATTTAGTAATCCTACTACATTAATATCAAACATTTTTAGCCATTCTGAATTATCTTGAGTTTCAATATCGCCTAGTAACATCATACCTGCATTATTTATGATACATTCAGCTGGCCCATAAATTTTATCAGCTTTTTCAACAGCTTGGTTAAAGATTTCTGCATTTGTTACATTAACACTTTCACACAGAGTATTTTTTTAGCCTCGTTTTTCCATACCTTCAAGATTTCTAGCTAATAAGAGTAATGGAAAACCCTCTTGAGAAAATTAGATGTAATGACTAAGCAAGCATCGTGAGTGCCGCTAAAATCAATCCATTTTTACTTAAATTCATATAATTGCCACCCTATTTTCTTTATTTTTTAGTTATTTAATATTCTATTGAATCTCTTGCTTAAATTATATAGCTATACTATCAATAACTCAAGGTTAAGTTTATTTTTTAATACTTAGTACTTATTATATTTAGTTTTTTTTAGGAATATAGTCTTTAAGAGGTAAAAAATTAAACGCCAATAAAAATTAAAACAACTGAAATGACCGATTAGTCAGCCATTTTAAAGAGTTAGTTGATATTTTTTCAAAATCTAAAATATTTAATAGATAAGAAAAAGCAGATAAAAATCTAGAGTAAGGTAAAATAATTAAAATTTCATAGCTTAATATTATAACTAATTAAGAAGTTAAATATGTAATGAGAATGGTATAGTCTAGTAAAAGTAGGGGGGGTCAGGTGGATTACTTTAGTTTAAAAACCCTTAAAGGTAGATTTTATTATCAGATTTTTTACGACATTAGCAGTTAAGTATTATAAT
>DMEM01000008.1 GCA_003450915.1 Alphaproteobacteria bacterium | reverse complement strand
TCTTCTAATTTTTTAATAATTGGACCTTCTGAACGAGGTAAAAAACCAATAAAGGTAAAACTAGATGTTGAAAGACCACTTGCTACAAGCCCCATAACTGCCGCACAAGGACCAGATATTGGAACAATATTAAGCCCATTTTCAATTGCTAATTTCCCTAAAATAAATCCAGGATCAGCAATTGCAGGCATTCCAGCATCTGAAACAAAGGCAATATCACTACCGCCTAAAGCTAAGTCAATAACTCCTTTTGCTGAAGCCTGTTCATTATGTTCATGATGAGCATAAACCTGCTTATCTTTAATATCTAAGTTTTGCAATAAGTTTTTAGCACGACGAGTGTCTTCAGCAAATATAACATCAGCTTTTTGTAAAACTTTAACAGCTCTATAACTAATATCATCAATATTACCAATTGGAACTCCTACTAAATAAATTGTTCCTTTTTGATAAGGTGCTTTTTGTATGTGCATGACTTTTCTTTCTTATATATTTTACTTTTGTAATATACAACAAAAAAAGCCAACCTGCAAGAGGTTGGCTTTTTATAAAAAGAAATATCTTAACTAAGCTGGTAATGACAATTTAACTTCTAACCATAGTCTTGCTGTTTCTGGATATGCAGATACAGATTTAAAATCACTAGTTAGAGGAACTAAAATAGCTGAATTACCACCTAATGTCTCAACACTATTTACATCAACTGGGAAGCTTGCTACTAAAAATCTGTGTTTTAAAGCTACTTCATTATTTACAAAATTTTTATCGTTTGAGTCTAAATAAACTTCATCAATATCTGCTAATTCAGTTGTTCTAACAGCCATATCAAGCTGAACTTGTCTTTTTATAATTGTTGTTGGTGTAATAAATAATTCAACACCTAATTTAGCAGTATTTATTATTTGTTTATCTTTAATTATATAGTTATCACCATCTTTTGAAATTTCTGGAATTGTTCTAATAATTTTACTTGGTTTTAAATTATCAAAACGAGATTCTTTTGTTAAGAATACATCAACCTTATCATTATAAATAATTTGAGAGTCTAAATCGCCACAAGCATCGTGTTTTTCTGTTTTACCTGCTAAGAATTCTGGGACTTTATCTTTTTGACAACTAATAACCTTAACATTTAAAATAAACTTAGCTTTACTTAGCTTATCTTTAACTTTAATTACTTTATTTGTTTTTATTTCATAAGAGTTAGCCTTATGATATTTTTCTGTAGTATTATAATTATAAGGATTTCTAACTTTTAAACTTTCTCTTGCTTTACCTGAGTTTAACTCTTGAGTCATTGTTGTTATCATATCTGCAACATCAGCAGGCATATCTTCAGCAAATACATTTACTGAAGATAATAAAACTACTAATGTTAAAATGCTTTTATTCAACATAAATTATAAATCCTTTTTATAATTAAACAACTTCAAACTCTCTTTCAGGAGATACTTTTTTAAGCATAGAAGTAAATGTTCTTAGCTTTCTAGGGTCAACCGGAGCATCTAAAGGTAGATTAATAGTTACATTTGCAGCTTCCATCTTACCAATTTCACAGTTTTTCCATGCACTATTAATAAAGCTCATTAGCTCTTCATCTTTTCTTTCTTGCTCTGTTTCTAATTCTGATTCTGGAATTAGTGTAATTCTTCTAATACCTAAAATTCTTTGTAGGTATCTTAAGTTTGCACCTTCTTGAGATGTCCACTCTTCCATATGGTCTTTGCTCATTCTAATAACAGCCCATGAGTTTGAAGCACCCATCCATAAACCAGAAATACAATTAGGGTAATAACATTCCATAACCGCACCAACAAACTCTTTACCACGACGAGTCGCTGTTTTCATATTGTATTTATCTTTACTTGAACATAATACGATAACTTGTTTTTCACCTAGATCTGGTCTTTTTCTAAAATCAGCAACTGATAGTAAATTTTCAGGAACTATAACAAATTGACCTGATACACGGTAAATAACTCCACCATCTCTAATACCCGCAACTTCAGCCTCTAAAATACGACCTGCATCACCTTTACCCCATTGTTGCTGTTCCATAATTGACATGAACATTTTCATGCTTGGCATTAATGGGTTATCAATGTCAATCCAAACACCTCTATCAGCAATACCACTTCTACGACGAGCAGCAATTGTACCTTCTTTAATGTTTACGTCAACTTCTGCATGCATGCCTTTTTCTGCATAGCACATTCTAATAGCATTTGCTAGAGTATCTTCTAGTAATCTATCATCCCAACCATATTCTTCACCAATTTTTTTTACTGCTTCTAGGTTTATAATTTTCATATTTATTATACCTTATTATATTAAACGTTATTCTTAAAAAGTGCTTAGCTATATTTCTATAGCCAAACACCTAAAGTATGTATTTTATTTTAGAGAAATGATATGTTTTCTTGTATCAGATTTAAATTCTGCATAAGACTCATATACTCCTACTAATTCCCACCCTTTAAAAGTATCACCTATCATCAAGATACCTTTTTTACCATTGTATTCACCAATTAGACCATAGTTTGGTACAATTGAAATAACTTTGAATTTAGGGAAGCCTTGATCTTTCATTCCTGGAGTAACACCTCTTGGAATTCTAACTCTTTTATCTTCCTTCTCAACAATTAAACTTCTGAAATGATCTAAAGTTCTAATTCCTTCATTATCATCTCTAGCTTTACCTTTAGGATATTCAATGATTTTATGACCATCAACTGCTCGAGATGTTGATGCATAACCTGCTGGTATTTCAGCTGTACCATCTTCAGACAGCTCAATTTTAGCAACATTTACAGATTCAGGAGCATCTTCTAACTCTTGTTTATGAGAACCATTAAAGAAAGCACCTGGCTTCACTTTTTTACCTGGATCTTCTTCATGAGCTAATAACTTTCTATACTCTGCTAACTGCTCATCAACTTTTTTGTTAATGTCTGCAGGATTACCCTCATCATCTAGAGGAACAGTATCTTCTTTTGATTCTTCTTCATCTAAAGCAGCTAAGCCTTGTCTTGCAGCTTTTTGTTTTTCAATTTCTGCTGAAATATTTGTAATTAGGTTTGCACCTTCTTCAACATCATCAGGTAATTTTTCTTCACCTGTAGCTTTAATAATTTCTTTACCTGAAGCTGTTTTTTCGATAACTTCTGGCTCTAGTAAATTAATTTCTGTTTCTGAAGAGTCATCCATTAAACCTTCAGCACCTGTTTTATAATCTGAACCATCTGATGATAACTCACTAAGATTAATAACCTGTTCTGCTTTTGTAATATCAACACCTTCTTCAATTAACTTAGCTTGTTCTTGCTCTGTTTCTGCAATGTCTTGAGTCGCTTCTGTTAATGAACCTGACCATCTATTAGCAACTTCTGTTGTTGTATCCATGTTTGAATAAACAAAAATAGCACCAACAGCTAAACCACCAACAACTAGAGCACTAATTAATTTTTTCTTAGCATCTGAGTTTAAAGTAAGCTCTTGAGAGTTTTCACCCATTACTTCAGCTGGTTTTGAAAAGTCATCATCCATACCTGGAAGTTCTGGAATAATACCATCGTTATTATTACTAAATACATCTTCCATTGTAGGCTCTTCGTCGTTAAATCTTTCGTCTGTTACTTCTGTCTTTGTTTCAACATTTTCATTATTATCCCACTGGATACTGTCAAAACTATCAAAGTTTTCATCTTTGTGCTCAGATTTATCAACAACTTCTTCCCAGTTTGCATGTTCTGTTGTTTCAAACTCAACAGATTTTGAAGATTCCTCTGTTTCAAAAGAATCAAAAGTAGGTTCTTGAGGCTCTGGTAATTCTGCTGGGGTTGAGTCTGCTTTTTCAAACGGGCTAGCAAAGTCTTCTTTTTCTTCTTTTGGTTCTTCTATTGCAAAATCTGGAGTAACATCATCTTGAATAGACATGTCAAAGTCATCTTTTGATTCTTCAAATGAAACTGGTAAGATATCTTCGTTCTCTTGTTCTTCTTTTACAGCAGGTGTTTCTTCTACTTTTTCTGCATGTTTAACCGGAGCCGGTGTTTCTTCTACCGGAATTGGGTTATCTGCTTCTAAAGCTCTTAGCTCTTCTGGAATAAAGTCTTCTGGCTTACCTTCTAATTGATCAGGAAAATCATCATTCAGATCATGACCTGCATCTATCTTTTTATCAGCCTTTTTTTTATCTGATTCAATTGACATATCAAAATCATCGAACTGTTTTTCTTGTTCAACAACTTTATCTTTTTTAGCTTCTTGAGTAGGTAATTTTCTTTTTAATACCATTTTTTTGCCCCTTTAGTTTTCCCCGTTTATTAAAACTAATTTTTTTTAATTTAAACCTGACCTGCTGCTCTAGCTGCTCTAACACCATTAGGGTAAAGCTTACTAAATTCTACAGCTGCCTGCCATCTATCACCATTTAACTCTTGCGCTAAACGCTCTAGCTCACCGATATCATCTGGTTGAGTTGTCGCTAATGCATAAGTTAATTTGTCACTTAACAATCTACACACAACCTCACCATGCGGACTCATAAGATAAAACTCTGAGTAAAAACCTGGTTTTGTTGTTAAGCTTGCAATATTTTGTGCGTGACGCTCTGATCTTAAGCCTAATGATTGCATTAATAGCGGAATCATCTCACGTTTTGGCATTAAGATTAAACGTTTTGAAATGTTACCAATAATAGCCTGACCAACATCAGAAGTTAAATCTTCTTCGTTCTGAGTTGAAACGCCACACATACAGTTTAATGAACGATATGTTCTGAATGCTCTTTTCAGCTGGTTAGCAACATTTTCACCACCTTTTGATGAAACCATAGAAATCATCTCATCAACTAGTAAATGTTTTTTCTGTTTTCTATCTGAGCAATACATAACATTATCTAGCATTGTAAAGATAGAGTTTACAATAACGTCAGCAATTTTTTCAGATAGAACGTTTTGTAAGTTAAATACTACTAATTTATCATCTTCAGTAATAGAAGGGAATTGGTCAAATAAACTACCATAAACACCATCTTTACAGAATGAACCTATTTCTTCCGCTGCTTTTAAACCAATTGTTCTTTGAGCTGCATTTACATAAGGAAATCTTAAATAAGCATCTCTAATCCAGCTTGGTCTTAAGCAATCACCTTCAGGCACAATTTCATAAGCATATTGTACGATTTGTTCCATTAGACGCTGCTCTTCAGATGATGATTCTCTTACACCACCTTTTTTAAGCATTAAGTCTAGACCTTCAACCCATTGTTGGATTTTTTGTTTGTTAATTTCACCTGCAAATGGATTAATACAAACATCTTGTCTATCTAAATCAATAACAATAAGTTTACCTAAAGTTTCTGCAAATCTATCATAGTCATCTTTTAGAGTAATTAGGAATTGCTTTTCAACACCTGATGCTAATAACTGTAGTGTTAAATCAACAATAGCAAATGATTTACCAGAACCTGATGTACCTGTAATAGCGTAGTGCCAGTTAACAAATTCATGGTGAGTATGATCAAAGAATACTACTTCACCGTCACGGTTAACATAAACAGCAAGTGGATTTTCATGACCACCCCAGTGTCCGTGAATTGGCAATAGCTCAACTAAATCATTTGAAAGCATTTTTCTTGTTCTAGCAAAAGGTTTTGAATATTCATCATTCCAAACCATTGGCCATGAGTATGAAATACCCTGTAAAGACATACCTCTTTCAATATCAGGAACCACTGAAAGTTTTTTAAATGTTGAGTTTACTCTTAAAACTCTATCTTCAACTTCTTCTCTTGACTTACCATGAATAATAATACCAACTTGCGCGTACATTATTTTTCTACCTTGAGCCATTCTCATTTTTACATCAGAAGTTTCTTGGTTAATAATTTGAACCTCTTCTCTGTTAAATACTGAAGCCATACGAGCACGCATACTTGCAAGTAAAGTAAGCTTTACTTTTTCCATTAACTGGTTACCTTGACGAATATTAGTAAAGAATGTATAACCTGTTGGCAAGCTTCTTCTAATAACACCTAAATAATCAGGGTATACAACATCTGGCATCATAGCCATCATAATAAGGCCATGGTAATCATCACCCATTTTAACTATTTCATAGTCATTTTCTAATGGTAATGGGAAAACTTGCTCTTTTAAATCTCTTTGTTCATCTATTGTTACTTTTTGTTCAAACTCTTTATAGCTTGGGCACATCGCATTCCAATAATGCTCTACAAGCTCAGCTCTATCTATTCTTTTTAATTTAAAAGCTTGGCTTAATGTTGATTCGGCAGTAATTAAAGCTTCCTTAAATTCACCAACATGCATTTTAACAACTCTGTTAAATACAGAATCTAATAGAGGTATATCTTTACCACCTGTAAACGGATCTGCAATCATTCTAAGAATTTGATAAACACCATCAACTATATGATATACAACACCAGATAAGCCAATTGGGCTTGGTGTTTTCATACTAATAACCATATATGTATCTCTTAGCTTTGTATATGCCTGAGGAGATACTGCATAACCATAAACACCTGATTCAACAATTTTTTCAGCTCTTGATTTTCTAAGGTATTTAGCTTGTTCAATACCAACTTCTTTACCTTTATAAGACTCAACTTTATCTCTTAGGTCGTTTCTTGAAGTAATCGCACATTGAATGTGATAACCTTCTGGTAGGTTTTCAATAAAAGTTTGAAATTCATTAATTGTGTGAATTTCACCATCGTCTTTAGAATATGATGCAGGAACGGGCGTTTTCCAAACAACCCCCAAAGAGCCGTCATCTAAAAGATGACAGTTATGATATGTTGACTCTTCGTCATCTTCAAACTGAAAATATGGTAATTGCTCTGCAAGTGTTCTTCCTCTGAACGGTGCATATTTTTCATTATTAAATAAAGCCATTACATCATAGTCCTTTCGAGTACTTTAATTGATTAACCTATAAATATATACTTCTTGTATGTATTGCCAAATGAGAATAAAGAAATAATTCTGGGATAGTTTTTCTTTTTCAATTCTTAGCTATTATCTACCAAAAGCTGCTGGTAGTTGGTTAGCTGGTTTTAACCACTCATATTTCTCTGTTAGGAAAATAGTTTCCCATGAGCCGAATACACGAGAATTATCGTCTGTAACATGCTCATAAGTCCATACTAGTAGAGACTTTGGAGGAGCAACAAGTGCTAACTCTTTTTCTGGAATATATGAAGGACGCTCTAGAACCGGACGAGGTGTTGCCGGAACCGGGCTTCCATCAGGATTTACAGCATATGTTCTGTTTCTTGCTTTATCTAACGCCCCATCCATTGAAATTGGATTTTCTGGAGGAAGTGTACCACCGTAATACTTACAAGATGATACAACTAGTAGCATTGATAACATTAGTAGTTTTTTCATGAGTTTAAGATCTCCCTTAATTTATACTTTTTTATTTTGCTTTAAATAATTGCGACCAAGCATCGCCTTCTTCTCTTAATTGAGTTCCGCTTAGTAATACAACGTGAATTTCTCTTAATGCATCAATTCTAATGAATGGAACAACTCTAGATGCTCTATCAGCTAGATAGTCTTTTAATGAGTTTAATGAGTCTGATGCACTACCGTACATTGATGCCTTAGCTTCTGAACCAGTAATAACTGTTTGAGTTGTACCGTCTGATGAAACAATATTTGTAGATTGGTTACTTTCAATAATATCACCAATACCTGCTGCAAATTCAGCTGCAATTGATAATGCGATACGTCCGGCATGGCCTTCAAAGAATAAACCTGGAACACCTTCAACACCATCTTCAGAGTCTACAACATAACCAGATATTGAATATGTCACCGCACCTTGGTCAGGATATACACAAGTCATTCTTGCTGGCTTACCTTTGGCGCGTTCTGTTGAAATATCACCTTGGAATTCTACTAACATAAAGCAACCATCTAAAGTAACTGTTGAATTCATAGCTGTTTTATATGTACCTTCTAATCTTACAAGAGAAGGTGTTGGTGTACCACCTGTTAACGCATCAACACCGTTTAACATTGTAGCTTTAATAAAACCTAAAGGTGGAATAAATGGTTTTCTAGCTTGTTCAAGTTCACCATTAGCTCCTTTACCGCCTCTTTCTGCACCTGCATCACCGCCTAAAACACCACCTGTTAAACCTTGTACTAAAGGTGTACCGCTAGCGCCAGGCCCCGCCCCCAAAGACAATGGAGTTTGAGAGATACCTTTTCTTCTTTCTCTAATTGGCTTTTGAGATAGAAAATCTTGCTGCTGAGCAATAGAACCTGCAGTTTCTTTTTCTTTAAGTCTTTGTTGTTTTAAATCTTCAATTAATCTAGCATTTTCTTCTTGTTGACGAGCAATAGTTTGCTGGAAAGAACGTCTATCTTCATTTAAAGCTCTAATTGATTGCTCTAATTCAAGCTCTAAGCCTTTTAGTCTTTCCTTTTGCTCTTTAGATTCTTTACTTCTAACAGATTCTTTTTGTTGAAGCTCATCTTTTAACGATTCAAACTCGCCTAAAGTTCTAGTAACAAAGTTTCTTCTTAATGTTGCCTCATCTGCACCATCTGCAGAGAACAGGCTTTCTCCGCCTGCTTGACGAGTACCATTAAGCTGAACTTTCCTAACTTCTGGAGCTTGTTGTTGAACTTGCTGTTGAGAAGCAGGTTCATTTCCACCAAAAATACGAGATAACAGCACTAGAATCATTAATCCAGCCACTGCAATTGCACCAATTTGCTGCTTTTGATCTAACTGAGAGAACTTCTCTTTTACGTCATCAAAAACAGAGTTATTAACTTTATTTTCATCATAAGCCATTAAGCTATACTCCTAAATAATTTCAAGAAATTTAAAGATATTCAAATACAGTCTATATTGTAACTATAATAATAGCAAGTGTTATAAACAGTTTTTTACGATTTAGAATGTTGGAGGTTGCATTATTGCAACAGATGAAAAGTTACTCTGTTCAAGTGTTGCAACACTAGTGTCTTTCAACATATATGTTAAATCATTTGAATCATCGCTATTCCAACTACACATCACATATTCACCATAAAAATTCTGATACAAACCATGTCTACTTTTTATTCTATCAAAAGACTTTTCTTTTAAATCATAATAAGCAACAGTCATATCTCTAATACTAGCATCTATAGAATTAGGAAGTTCAATTGTCGAAACAAATTCAGATTTTTGCATACCTAAATCAACATCTTCACTTGAATCTAAAAACATTTTAGACAACTCTTTAACCCTTGTTACACTAGTTATATGATCGAGATAACGAGATAAATAAGGATAGTCTTTTTTATATTCACCTACTGAATCTGCCATAATAGAGGAGTCATCAGTCCAATATGGGTTATTTTTTGAATTTTCAACTTGTCTATTAAAGTAAAGCTTTGCAGGCACATTACATTGAATAGGCTCTGCCAATTTATCTCTAATATTTAAAGGCACATCAGATAAAACTCTCTGCTTTGGAGAAAGCTCTGGAGAAAACCAAGAATCAAGCTCATACTCAAACTCAATTGGCATTGGGTGATATCCAATATTTGCAGAAAATACATTTTCAGTATAGCGTTTACATGTAGAATAAGGTCTTGTTAAATACTCCAACCTATCTTCTTTTTCAAAATTATCTAATATATCAAAACCCTCAAACGGCATAACAGGGTAAAATCTCATCTTCATCTCTGAAGGAACCTCATATAACCAATAATTATCATCCATTGGCTCATCTTGATAATAATGAATAATATCATCTACAGACTCATAAAAATAATGCAAAGGATCCCAAATAGGTCCCCTTTCTTGCAAGAACATACCCGTTTTAAAATCCCAGCCCCAAATTGAAGGAGTCTCAAAATGCTTTGGATGTGTAGGAACATGAACATCTCCCCACTTAGAGCTAATCCTTTGATGCGGAAGTCGTAAATCAGGGAACAACGGCTCAGGATCAGCAGAGTGACCTGAAACATATTGAGAACCATTTGATACTATAACTTTTGCAGGTACAGTTTCTTTATGTGTTAAATAACCAGGCTCAACAACCTTTACAATACACCCTATTGGCAACTCACTATCCACATAATTAACAAGATCATGAAGATCTGGTACATATTTACCAACTGTATAATCAACCAAATTAAAATCTCTATCGACAAGAGGATTTGCGTTATAACCTTCTAGTGTAGGGACTAAAGTAACACCTGCTTCAAATAATTTCTCAAAATAATCTTCTCCGCCACACTCTTGATAAAACGCTTCGTAATTATTCTGATTTTCACTATGAAACCACCTAGCTTTAAAATCGCTTAGTGCTGATTCTGTAACAGAACCATCTTCATTTTTATTAACATATAACATTTCAGTCTGTGGAATTCTCCACCCGTCTTGATAAAAACTATCAACTCTTAATTTATAAGGGTGTAAATTTGCACTATCATATGCAAAGTGCAAGTTAATATCCTCATGTCCACTTAAGCCATAACGCTCCTCATAAGACATATCTAATGTTCTAAATTGAGAAAAGAATACATTCTCTAGTAAATCTGAACCCTCTACATTTTCATCCATTAAAAATGCACCAATTGGGAATAACTTTGTTTTAGAAGCTTCTTTTTGTAATGGGTAGCATTCTGCAATACAGATAACTCTACCTGCTAAATCTCTAACATAGTTTGGCATTATAGGAATATTGGAGTCAGTACTATTTAAAGATGATAATGTACAATCTTCTACCAACATATGTCCAGAAACATCACCTATAGGCCTCACAGCAAAAGAAGAGTTTGCAACTGCATCATCAACAATTGAAATATCTTTTACTTTTCTACAAATAACATTTTTATATTTAAATCCTTTAAAGAAATGCTCTCCTTTACTCATATCCCAAACATGAGAGGCAACATTAATTCTTTTTTGAGGTATTTCGCCTTCTGTTTCTTTCCAAACAGACTTATATCCCATAATATCCATAGATATAGAAACCTTTTATTATTTTTTGATTTACTTTTTAAGAT
>DMEM01000031.1 GCA_003450915.1 Alphaproteobacteria bacterium | reverse complement strand
GATAATATTAATAAAATCTTAATCATCTCAAATTTATCATTAATATTAAATATAAGCTTTGGATTATTTTTTATTATGAGTTACATTTTACAATTAACTGGAGATAGTTTTTATGTTTTTATTGGTATTGTTATGTTAATGTTTAGTTTTATTAGTTATTGGATTGTTAGTGAGGCAAGCAAATGAGCAAAGATTTAGAATATATACTTAATCAAGGGGATGTAAAGGATTTAGATTTAGACCTTAAATCTGTTTGTCGAGTTGAGGAATTACTAGGTGCGAAATACGATAACATTTATGTTAATGAAGTTGTATATAGTCTGAGTAGTAGTTTAATGTCAAAATATAGTATTGAACAAAAAGAGTTGCAATATAATTATATGTTATATAGGAGTAGAGAACAATGAGTTGTGATAAATGCGGTCATATTAACTTATTTTCTCCTCTATATCCTGAAATTTATGGATTTAATTTATGTAAAGATTGTGAAACTGATTTAAAATTCGTTATTGCTAAATTTGTATCTAGAGCTTTGAAAAAATGAATCAATCACAAATAGTAATTAAGGTTAAGCAAGGGAAGTATTTAGTCGATAGATTGGAGCAGGAACTAGTTAAGGCAAAGGCAGAATTAAAGAAATATGAGGATATGTTATAATGACTTTAATTGATTTCATCTTTATAGTAAGTTTAATTAATTTACTTGCTTTACTTTTAGTTTATTTTGGTTTAAGTCGTTTACTTCTAAAATTATACAAAAGAATATAAAGTTTAAATTTCATATTATTATATCTACTTAATTATAAAGGTAGATATTTCTTATTTGGTTTTATTTCATTAGTATAGGGAGTTTTAATTTATTCTTTATCCTTATACTTTTTCCACAATAGGAGATAGACTTGACAATATAATTACTATTTTATTCTACTTAATGTTTTCCACTAGAACTTATGGTTAGTGTTATTATTTCTACTGAATCCTTTTAAAGATTAGAATACTAGTTATATTATGAAATGTAAAAATAAAAATTGTGATGACATCGGAGTAATCGAAAAAGATGGTGGAGATTGGGAAGATATGATGACATCTATTAATTTTGCCTCACAGGAGTGGAAGGAGAAGTATCTTTAAAATGACTAAAGTAAAACAAAACAAAAAAGGACAAAGTATGAATCTATATATGTATATTGGAATAGTTGGTAGTATAATTGGTTTAGCAGTTCTGGCATTTTTATTATGGTTGGTGTATTTAGTAGTTATGTGGTTAATTAATTAAAATGACTAAAGAAGAAAGAAAAGTGGAGCAAAAGAAAGAAGAAACCTTAGAGTCTAAAACACAAGATATATTTTTTGAGGGATTTGAAGATGAAATTGAGAAGTATCTACATATAGATGATGTTAAGGCAGCACTAGAATTACAAGATGATGCATTTATTGAGTTATTTGGTTTAATTAATGGTTTAAAGTTAGTTAATAGATTTAATCCTCTTGAAGTAAATACTTTATTAGCAAAATACCAAGATAGATTAGTTGAGATATTTGGGGACTTTGACAAATGAGTAACGTATTATTAACTTTAGAGATTACAGAAGAGTTAGCCGATAAGTTGAAACTATATAATTTAGGACACTGTGAATATACTTCAATATTAGAATGTGTCTTTGAGAACTCATTACAAGTTAAAGATACATATTTCCAATAGACAGATAAAGTTTATATATTAGTTACTCTCTATTATATTTGCTTTGTAGAGCAAGTTGAAAACTAACAACTATGAAAATGTAGGAAGTAATACCGTAGAGTGTCATTAATTTGACCCATACTCTATTTAATATAATATAATAACTTTGTAAGGTGCGACTTAACTTGTCTAGGTTAAGTTGTAGGTTCGAGTCCTATAAAAGTTCAGTAAGTGAGATGGACGCATCAAGACCTTACAAATAATATAATGTCTATGTAGCTCAAGTAGGTAGAGCGATGTAATCAAAACGTATTGTTCAGGTAGTTTCCTGATGTTAGCATAAGAGTATTGGTTCGATTCCAGTTATAGATAAATGGTTACAATAACGTTTAAGTAATCTACTCTGTCGAGCCTGGAGTATAAACTGGTTCTCATAATATAATGTTTATTGAGGATTTATTAACCTCATTTTCCTTTAATTCTAACAAATAGACACACAATATTTATATAATTCTAACACAAATCATCTAATATCTAACTAGGACATAACTAGGACACTTATTTTTACAATGGCAAAACAAAAGGGAGGACCACTCACTAAATCAAATCGTGAGACATTATTAGGCGAATTGAGAACACTTTTCGAGACAAAGGAGATAAGACATTACTCTGTGAGAAAACTCTCTCAGAAATTCAATATAGCGAAAGACACAGTTTCAAAGTATTTGGATGAAATTGCTTTAGAGTTTCCAGCGAAAGATTTGGAAGCAACACAATTAAGGTTTAAGTCTTTATTTGAAGATGCGTTAGAAACTTGCGAGAGTTTAATACATGATTCAAAGGAACAAGGAAGAGAAAGAGATGTTAGAGATAACATTAAACTAATGATAGACTTAATTAAAGCAGAGACTGATTTTATGGAGAGATTCTTTGTAAAGGATAAAGTTGCTGATAAAGTGGATATTAAAGGAGTTATTCTTAATGCTGATGTTCCTGTATCTGATTTATCAACTGAATTATTAAAGGATATGTCATAATGGAACAAATACCTAAAGTTACTATATATCAAGTTGCTAAGGCTTGCGATAAACTGAAAGATAGAGAAGAAGAACTTAAAGCATTACTAAGATATTGGTTTAGTAGTTCAGATAATATTGCTGTGTTTGGTAAATTTATATTTCCAGAATATATTAAAGGTTCAACCCCTGAATTTCACAATGAATTTTATTCTTATTTAGTTCAACCGCATAGTTATGCTTGGGCTGCACCGAGAGGACACGCTAAGTCTACTACTTGCGGATTAGTATATATTGCTTGGTGTTATTGCCATAAGAAAGAAGATTATATCGTTTATATTTCCCAAAACCACGAGAAAACAGTTCAATTCATCGAACCTCATAGAATAGAACCAAAGGAAAACAATAGGATGAGGTGGTTGTATGGAGATTTAACTAGTAAAGCAATAGTTGGAGATAATGGTAAAGATAGAGAAGATTGTATAGATATTAATGGTGTAAGAGTTCAAGCATTATCATTTGAAAAGAATATCCGTGGAATTAAGTTTAAATCTAAAAGACCTACACTTATTATTGGAGATGATATTGAAGATGACCAGAGGGTAAAGAATCCACAACTAAGACATAACGATTACGATAAGTTAGTAAAGGCGATTATTCCTAGTCTTGACATTGAGTATGGTAGATTTAAGATGATTGGAACTATATTACATTTAGATAGTTTACTTATGAAACAAATTAAAAAGTGTAATGGTAAGATATACAAGGCGGAAGATAATGGAGTAATTCTTTGGGATAATTATTTTACTAGAGAGAGATTAGACAATAAAAAAAAAGAGATTGGATCAGTTGCCTACCAACAAGAATACTTAAACAATCCAGTAGATAATTCCACTAGTGTTA
>DMEM01000193.1 GCA_003450915.1 Alphaproteobacteria bacterium | reverse complement strand
AGGAATACAATAAAAATGTTACATAATAACTATAAAACAAATATTATATTTTTATCTATTAGCTCAGTAGTATGGGTTATATTATCATGCATTATAGCAAGTTCTTACTATATATATATGTATAAAACTAATGTTTTTGTATCTGAATTATTTAGCACTCAAGCCTTATATTTAGAAAAAAACATAATGTTGGCTAATGTTAATCAGGCCTTTATTAATTTTATAACAATAGTAACTAACTCATTATTAGCAACAACTGTTCTTACAACAATTATGTTTGCAGGGTTTTCTTTTATTGTTCTTATTAGGCTTATTAAAGAAGTTAAAAATGAAAGAAATATTAGAGATCAAATCAACTTTGTAAAATTAAAAGAGCGTCAGTTGAATAAAAAAATTATTCAAGAACGACAATTAAAAGAAATGCAAATTAATAAAGTTATTGATCAAAGTACAGATTGTTACATGAGACTTGCTAATGATTACCGAATTATACATGTAAATACAAGTGCTAAAACTTATTTTAATAAAACAACTTCAGTATCAACATTTAAAAATGTTTTCTTAACAGATTTAATGCCAGATATTAAAAGTACAAACTTTGTTCAAGTGTTTGATTCTGTTCAAAAAACACAAGTATCAAAAACAGCAGAAATCTATTTACAACAACAAAAACGTTGGATTTTAATTAGATTGTACTATGAAAACGGAAAAATTGGTGTTTACTTTAATGATATTACAGCTAAAAAAGAATCTTCAATTGGAGTTGAATCAGGTGTATCACTACTAAAACAATTATTAGATACTTCTATTGATTCTGTTGCTTTAGTTGATTTAAATTGGAAATACCTATTAACTAACCAAAAATGGGTTCGTTCATTTGGTTTAGAAGATAAGCAAATTCAAGGTAGAACCGTTATTGATTCTATACCATCTTTTGCTAAACAACTAGCACCAGTACAAAGAGATTTAGTTAGGGGTGATATTATTAAAATTCCTGAGTTTGAAACAGTTTTATTAGGTAAAGAAGAATGGTTAAGATTTGAAGTAAGACCATATAGAAATGAAGATGATAAAATATCAGGCTTTATTATTTCTACAGTATTTACAACACAAGCAAGAAAACGTCGTAAACAAGCTGAAAAACAACGTCAAACAGAGCGTAAGTTAGCTTATCACGATATGTTAACAGGTCTGCCAAACAGACAACTGTTCCACGATAGACTAAGTGAAGCATTAACAAGTTCATATCGTAATCTAAAGAAAACAGGTTTACTATTTATTGACCTTGATGGTTTTAAAGCCGTTAACGATACTTTAGGACATGATGTTGGTGATAGACTTCTACAAGATGTATCTCAAAGATTGCAAGAACATACTCGTGCTTCAGATACTGTAGCAAGAATGGGTGGTGATGAGTTTACAGTTATTCTTACAAATATCGATGAGGTGCAAGATGTAGCAACAGTTGCAGCTAAAATTGTTAAAGTTATTGGTGAACCATATGATTATGGCGATGGTATTATTGCAAGAGTAACAGCTTCTATCGGTATTTCAATGTATCCAAAAGATGGTTCAAACTCTGTAGATTTAATCCGTCATGCTGATGAAAGCATGTACAAAGCTAAAAACAGTGGTAAAAATAACTATGTATTTTATGAGTCTCAAGGTTTTGAGGTTTCAGCAGAAAACATTAAAGTTGATGATATTCAAAATGCATTAAATCAAAATGAATTATTATTACACTACCAAGGTTATTTTGATTGCGATAAGCAGAAAGTTTATGGTGTTGAGGCATTATTAAGATGGAATCATCCTCAGTATGGATTATTAAGAGCAGGTCAGTTCTTAGCAGCTGTTGAGCAAGATGATATTATGGTTGAAATTGGACAATTTGCGTTAAGGAAGGCATGTCTACAATTACAAGACTGGGAAAAAGAAGGTCAAAAAGGTTTACTTCTAACATTAAATATTTCTCCTAGAGAGTTCTTAGATAAAACATTTATTAAGCGTGTTTCTAAGCTAATTAAAGAGTATGATGTAAAACCAAATTCATTAGGTTTTGAAATTTCAGAAAAAATTATGCTACAAAATAATGAAACTGTTGTAAAAACATTAAGAGATCTTAAGGCTTTAGGTATTATCCTGGTTGTAGAAAACCTAGATAAAGAAGGCATGACAATGGAAATGCTAAAAGACAACCCAATTGATATGTTAAAAATTGATTATAAATATATTTCAGAAATTGGTAAAAACAAAGACTCTGAAGAAATGATTAAAACATTTATTAAAATGGCAAGAAAGCTTGGTATGGAGCCAGCCGCAGACTGCGTAGAAACTCCAGAACAAGAGAAATTCTTAAAAGAGCACGGTTGTTTTAAAATGCAAGGTTATCTATTCGGACGTCCGTCTAAGCCGACAAAGCATTTCGTAGTTAACGCTAAGTAAAATTATTCTTTGCAAGATATATAAATAATATAAAAAAGCTCCTTTAGTGGAGCTTTTTTTGTTTATCGGTTTTGTTGCCACCAGTTGGTTACTAAAATGTTTAGTTCGCCTACGCTGGTTCCATATTCTTTTAGCTGAGGTGTTGTAACCATAAAAGTTTTAAACTTAGCTTTAGTAAGATTTTTTATGGTCTTGAAGTCATCACTAGAAAGCATTCCGCATTTTCGAGCTTGTTTTATTACATAAGGGATTTTTTCAAGGTTTTGCTGTGTTGAAGAGTTCGATTCAAAATTTTCAACCATATAAACTCCTTGTTTTTAAAAGATAGTCAATTTTTTTAATGTTTGTATAGTAATATACTAAAACAAAGACAATGTCAATATATTGTGGTGAGTAAAGTATTGTTTCTACTTTATATGGTGTTTTGATTGTTGTGTTAACCAAATATTTTTAGTCATTAACAAAATATATTATCTTTAATTCTTTTTTTGGAGGTTGCTATGTTGCGACTGGATAAGGAACAAGTCGTAGAAATTATCAATGATGGTAAACACAATGGGGACTTTGGTTACCATGAAGTAGGAGATGATATCTACCAAAAGGGGTATCATTTTAAATTTGATGATGGCGTGGAGTTGCTTGCTTTTGCTGGGGGCGTACGTATCCATTTATGTAAAATCGGTATCTAAGGAGTGGAAAATTCAGTGCCGGCATGATTCATGTTGGCGTTATGATGGTGTACCCGCGGCTTTTAAAGGTGGAAAAAAAGAAAAAGGAACTTCTTATCTTTGCCTAGTTGCGGTAAAAACTTCTAGCGGAGATGCTATAGATGAAATTATAGAGCTAGAGCATCAAATCTAAACGTTAACAATCAAATGATTGAAAAAGCCACCTTGCGGTGGCTTTTTCGGTTGTTTAATACAATGTCTGTGGGTCAATATCAATATCTATTCTTACATCGTTTGTAACAGGGGTTGATGCAATCCAGTGTTTTAGTTCTTTATGTAGATTAATTGTTGATTTTACTAAAATTCTAAAGCGATAAATATCTCTAACTTTGAAAATTGTAGCAGGCGCTGGACCTAATACATCAATGCTTTCATTATGATGAGGGAAGTTTTGAACTAAGGCCATAGCAGCTCTTTGAGCTGAATGTTGATTTTTACTTTTAATTAAAATAGCAGCTAGTTTACTAAATGGAGGCATATTACCAAATTTTCTAGATTTTAATTCTAGATTAAAATAGCCATCTCGATCTAGTGTTTTTAAATGATCAAAAATTTCATGTTCTGGCATGTAGCTTTGTAAATAAACAGTACCTTTTTTATCATATCGACCAGCACGACCAGCAACCTGAGAAATTAGTTGGAAAGTTTGTTCGCCAGCTCTTAAATCTGAATTATTTAAGCCCATATCAGCATCAACAACACCAACTAAAGTTAGATCTTTAAAGTTAAGACCTTTTGCAATCATTTGAGTACCAACTAAAATATCAATTTCATTATTTTCAACTTGTTTAATAAGTTCAGCCATTTGGTTGTTTGTTTTAATATTATCAGTATCTGCTAAGCCAATTCTAGCGTTAGGGTAGTATTCTTGTAATTCTTGAAATATCTTTCTTGTTCCAACACCAAAAGCAAACAGAGAGTCGTCTTTTTTGCAATCTGGGCATGTTTCAGGGAATGGCTCTTTAAAACCACAATGGTGACAAACCATTTTATTACCATGTACAACCATATAAACATCACAACTAGGGCAACTATGACGATGTCCGCAAGTTCTACAAATAAGAAGAGGTGCATTACCACGACGGTTTAAAAAGATTAAAGACTGGTTACCTTTTTCTAAGTTTTCTGTAAGTTTTGATTTTAAACTTGGTGAAATAAACTTATCAGTCCCAGGTTTTTCACTCTTCATATCAATCATGCAAACATCAGGTAATGTTGCATTACCATAACGGTTTGCCATAATAATTTGTTTAAAACGTTGTGTTTGAGCATTATACCATGTTTGTAAGCTAGGAGTAGCAGAGGCTAAAACAATGGTAAAATTACCTAGTTTAGCTCTAACAATAGCCATATCACGGCCGTTATATTTAAAGTTATCTTCTTGTTTATATGAATTGTCATGTTCTTCATCAACTACTATAAATCTTAAGCTTTTAAATGGTAAGAATAATGCTGAACGTGCTCCAATAACAACTTTTGCCTCTCCACTTAAAACCTTATGCCATGTTTTAGCTTTAGCAGATCCTGTCATGTTTGAGTGATAGCCATATGGTTTAAAACCAAAGTGAGTTTCGAAACGCTCTAATAATTGTGGAGTTAAAGAGATTTCAGGAACTAAAACTAAGATTTGGCCACGGTCTTCTTGTAAAATCTTATCCATAGCTTTAAAGAAAACTTCTGTTTTACCTGATCCTGTTACACCATCAAGTAAAATAGGGCTAAAGGCATTTGAATCAATTGAAGTACAAATACTGCCTAAAGCATGAATTTGTTGATCTGTTAAGGTAATATCATCAACATGTTGTTCAATAGAAACAGAATCAACAAGTTTTACTTCTTTTTCTTTAATAAAGCCTTTTTCAATCATTGTTTTAATAACAGATGATGAAACTTCTAATCTTTTCGCTAGTTCAGCTTTTGTGTGGGGTTCTTTATTATGCATTAAAAAGTCTAAAACTTTTTGACGTTGTTTAGTTACTTTATCAGCATCTAATCGTTTTAAAACAATTGCATCTTTATAGCTTTTATCTTCAGGTACTTTATTAGCGACTAAACATGCTCTTAAACTTTCACCAGGGAAAGCAATATTATAACGGTTAACCCAATCGAAGAATTTTAAAGTTTCTTCAGCTAAATAAAAGCCGGTAGGTGTTGCTGATTTTAATTTTCCTGAATAATCTGTAGTATTTTTTATCTCTGCAATTACACCATGCACAAATGCCTTTCCGACATTTACTTTTACAAATTCACCAATTTTAGGCTGACCATCAAGATATTGATAGTCTAGAGCTTTAGGTAGGTATAACGGGACAATAACTTTTACAAATTTCATTCTACAGTTTAATTTCTTAATTTAATTTGTTATACTAT
>DMEM01000129.1 GCA_003450915.1 Alphaproteobacteria bacterium | reverse complement strand
CGACATTAAGAAGAACATTAATGACTTCATTTACAACATTTGTAGTTTTACTGTCGCTTTACTTATTCGGTGGTAAATCAATTAATGACTTTACATTTGCATTGTTATTTGGAGTTGTTGTTGGTACATATTCGTCTATTTTTGTAGCAAGTCCAATTCTTATTTACCTAAGAGGTTTAGCTCCTAAGCCTGAAGGTGAAAAAGAAGAAGAAAAAGAAGACTTTGATAGATTTAATCAATATACTGACTAAAAGTTGGGCATTTAAGAATTGAAAATACTTGACTTTATTGCATGGTTATATAATACTTATAACCGTAATTAGGGAGAATAATAATGATTTACACAGTAAAAGAAAATATTAAACCAGAAGGTTTAAACGGAATTTCAAACGATCAGATTAATGATCACTGGAACTTATATGTTGCATATGTAAACCAGTCTAATGCTCTAAAACAAGAGTTAGAAGCTCTAAGACTTGAAGGTAAAGCATCAACATTTGCTTATGCTGATAGAAGAAGGCGTTTTGGTTTTGAATTTGCAGGTATGGCTTTACATGAATACTATTTTGCAAACTTAAAGGCAGATGTTGAGTTAAACGAAGAATCTGATTTTTCAGTGGCTGTAAAAGAAGCTTTTGGTTCATTACAAGCATGGAAAGAGGACTTTATTAATACAGGTAAGTCAAGATCAATTGGTTGGGCAATTTGTTATATGGATTCTGAAACTGGTGATATTAACAACCACTTTGTTCAATTGCATGAAGAAGGTAACATTCCATCATTCCACCCAATTGTGGTTATGGATGTTTGGGAGCATGCCTATATGGTTGACCATAAAGCAGGTGGTCGTCCTGATTATATCAATGCAGTAATGTCAAATATTAACTGGGAAACAGTTGAAAGAAGATATAAAGATGCTAAAAGCAAGCTAGCTTCACAAAGAGATTAGTTGTTTTTATATCATTCCTATTATTAAAGCCGCCTAGCTTAGGTGGCTTTTTATTTATTTTTGTTATATACTTTAGTCTGTGATTTATATTTATTTAGAGGGGAAAATTTTTTATGAGTAGTTTTATTTATGAGCCTATTAATACTTTAAAACAGCTTGGTGAGGATATCTGGATTTGTGATGGTGATGTTGTACATATGGATATGAAAGTATGTAAAGTGCCATTTCCAACAAGAATGGTTGTTTTAAAGCTGAGTAATGGAGAGCTATTTGTACACTCTCCTATTAATCTAACCGATAGTCTTGCAGCACAAATTAAGTCTTTAGGAAATGTTAAGTATATTGTAGCACCTAATAAAATTCATTATACATACATAAAACAATGGGCTGACTATTTTAAAGGTATTAGTGTATATGCAGTTGAAGGTATAAAAGAACGCGCTAAAGATCAAAATATTCCAGTGAAGATAGATGAAGTATTAACTCATGATTCATTTTCTGAGCTATCTGAAGATCTTGATTATTGCTTGTTTAAGGGGAGTAGTTTTATGGATGAGGCTGTATTTAATCATAAAAAGTCAAAAACTTTAATAGTTGTTGATTTGATAGAAAACTTTGAGAAAGAAAAGATTGGATTGTTTAAATATTTAATTTTTAAAATAGTAGGGATTACAGCACCAAACGGGAAAGCTCCTAAAGATTTGCGTCTTACTTTTAAAAATGGAGGAACTAGTGCTAGAAAGTCATTATCTGTTATAAAAGAGTGGTCTTTTGATAAGATAGTAATGGCTCATGGTAAAATAGTTAAAGAAAATGCAAGATACTTTTTTAAAAGATCGTTTAGCTGGGTAGATAAAATTTAAGCAATTAGAAAGATCTATAATTATTGTAAAAAAATACTCCCAGGAGGGAGTGTTTTTTTATTTGTAGCTTGCATGTACGGGAATATAAGTTATAAATGAACCAATATCTTCTATTTCAATATTTAGTTTAACTTCTTCGCCAACTTCATATTTTTTATTTAGACCTGTAAAGATTATTTGATATTTCGTATTGCCAAATTCAGTTGTTTGGTTTGGTGAAATATAAACATTTTTAGCTCTTTTAATTTGTTCAGCTCCAATATCTGAAGTGTATTTTTCATAAAGTCCAACATGACGAGCTTGGTCTGAGTAAAGCTTTTTAATTTTTAATTCTTTATCAGATTTATTCTCAATTGTTAAATGAGCAATAGCAAGTGCGGTAAAAGGTTCTCTAATTCTAATGAATTTAGGAGTTAGTTTTACTGGTTGGTCTTTAATAAAAAAGCTCTTGTCTTCAGCGAAACTATTAGTGCTGAATGCAAGAGTTAATAAAAGTAAGAAGATTTTATTTAGCATAGTCTTTTTCTTCTTTTTCTTGTGCTTCTTTAGCTTCAATGCATAAAGTAGCGATTGGACGAGCCATAAGTCTTTTAACGCCGATTGGTTCATCTGTTTCAATACAGTAACCAAAGTCATTGTCATCAATTCTATCGATAGCTTCATCTATTTTAGTGATTAGCTTTCTTTCCCTATCTCTAGTTCTTAATTCAACGGCTTGGCCGTATTCTAAAGATGCTTGATCAGACGGGTCAGCAGCAAATTCACTATTAACTTTTAATTCTTGAATTGTCGCGGCTGCTTCATCTTTTAGTTGTTGTCTCCAAGTTAAAAGTTGTTCTCTAAAGTACTCAAGCATTTGTTCGCTCATGTACTCTTTGTCTTTTACCGGATCATAATTTGTTAAATCTACCATTTCCTTTTTCCCCCTTGTTGTTGTTCATCTTGGGATATAATTTCAGCTTATAGCTCAATATTTTACCAAAAAAACAGAAAAAATCAATACTTATTTTTAAAACTCTAAAAAAATAGCTGTTTTTTGCTTATATTTTTTGCAAAAGGTGAAAAAAAGTGTTAATATAATAAAGGCAATAGCGGTAGACGCTTAATTTTGTTAACCCCGTCAGGTTCGAAAGAAAGCAGCGGTACCTTGATTGGCGGGTTACGGCTATTGTCTTTAAGTATTTAACAACATTTTTCAAAAAAATAATATAGAGATGAAATAACAATGAGACTATTATTAATTGCCGTATTTGCATTTACATTAGCTGGTTGCAACTTTAACAAAGCTTACGTTGCTCCAACTCAAAAATATACAAATGAAACAGGCCAAGATGGCAAATCAGCAGAAGAACAACAGCAACTAGCAGCAGCTTTATTAGCGGACTTTCCAGATATTCCAGTTCCTGTAGGATATAGAGTTGACTTAACACAATCAACTAGTTTTTATTCGGCTAATTATAGCGCAGGTAAAATTACTTTAATTGGTTCAAGCCCTTCAGGTGCTTTATTTACATTCTTTGCAACAGAAATGCAATCTAATGGATGGTCATTAGTTAATAAAATGCAGTCAGAAGTTTCTGTACTTAATTTTGCTAAACCAGGTAAATTCGTATCAGTTCAAATTTTCTTAGACGGTAAAATTACAATTTTAATTTCTCCGGAGTAGTAGATGTTAAAGTTTATTAAAAATTTATTTAGTAAAAACAAGCCATACAAAATAGCAAAAACGCTTGAGTATGGCTTTTTGTCTGTTGGAGACGGTCATAAAATATATTATGAGATTGCAGGTAATAGAAAAGGCATTCCTGTTGCTATTTTGCATGGTGGACCTGGTGGTTCTATAGGTTATAGTAAAAGAGCGTGGTATAACCCTAAAGAATATTGTATTATTCAGTTTGATCAAAGAGGTTGTGGTAAAAGCACTCCACGTTTAAGTTTAGAAAATAATACGACTACAGCTTTAATTGAAGATATGGAAAAACTTAGAAAACATCTTAATGTTGATAAGTGGGTTGTTGCAGGCGGTTCTTGGGGAAGTACTTTAGCTTTAGCTTATGCAGTGAAGAATTCAGAGAATGTTTTGGGTCTATTTTTAAATAGTGTATTTTTAGCATCAAAAGAAGAGATGGATGTTGTGTATAAAAATACTGGGCCTGCTAGTTATATTTATCCTGATCAATATCTTAAATTTATTGATCCATTAAATCAAGAAGAAAGAAAAGACCCTCTAAAAGCTTATATTAAAAAAACGAATAAAGCAAAAGGGCTTGAAAAAGAGTTTCTGTTAAGGAATTTTGTACGTTGGGAGTGTTTATTGCTTGGTTTAAATCCTGATTTTGTAAGCTTAGATAGATTTATTAATGGTGAAGATTTTGATGCGGGGCTTGCTGAGCTAGAGTTGCATTATTTTGCTAATGGCTGTTTTATGGATTCAGAAAAATTGCTTGACGATTTGAAAATTCTTAAAGGAATACCTGCTTATATTATTCAAGGACGTTATGACTTTTTGTGTAATCCTAAATTTGCGTATAAATTACATCAGTTTTTAGTAGGTAGTAAGTTAGTATTTACTTTTGATGGTCATTCAATTAAGTCATATGCTGCAAAACAGCAGGCGGTAGCCTTTTCTAATGAATTTTTACAAATTATAAAAGGAGAAAGATAATGTATAAGGTTGCTATTTTAACATTATTCCCAGACATGTTCCCTGGTATTTTAGAACATTCTATTACAGGACGAGCGAAAGCGAATGGACTATGGGATTTAAAGGTTTTTGATATTCGCCAGTTTGCTAAAGATCGACATAAAACAGCTGATGATAGTGTGTATGGTGGTGGCGCTGGTATGCTAATGAAGCCAGAGTTAGTTGCTGAAACTATTAAATTGGCAAAACAGGAAATGCCAGATGCAAAGGTTATTTATTTAACTCCAACTGGAACGCCATTTTCTCAAAAGAAATCTATTGAGTTTGCTAATCTTGAAGGGGGTGTTATTCTGCTTTGTGGGCATTATGAAGGTATTGACCAAAGAGTTATTGATTTATACGTTGATTATGAAGTTTCAATTGGTGATTATGTGCTAACTGGTGGAGAGGTTGCCGTTTTTCCGCTTGTAGATGCTATTTTACGCAATGTAGAAGGTGTTTTAGGTAATTCAGCGACACTTCATGAAGAAAGCTTTGATAATGATTTATTAGAGTACCCTCATTATACTCGTCCTGTTGAGTTTGAAGGTTTAGAAGTACCTGGTGTTTTAAAAAGTGGTAATCATGCTAAAATAGCCCAGTGGCGTTTAGAGAAGGCGATTGAAAAAACAAAAAAAGTTCGTCCGGATTTATATAAAAAATATCTAGAAAATAAGGAGAAATAGTATGAAAAAAGGTGCTATGTTCGGGCTTGATGCCAGAATTGCATTAGCAATTTTTGGGGCATTGTCTGTTATAAGTGGAGCAGCGTTATATTCGGCTATTCAACAAAGTAAAATTGTATCAATTGTTACAGAGCTAAACGAGGTGTCGAAGGCAATTGAGTCTTTTATGCTGGATGTAGGTAGTGATATGAAACTTAATGGTTTTTCAAATTTTTATATTGGTGATTTAGTTGATAATGCAAATTCTATAAATGGATGGAAAGGTCCTTATTTCCCTAAAATAGGTGCTTTGGGTGGAGGCGTTTCAGGAAGAGAGTATCTAGATCATCCTGGCTATGGAAATATTTTACTTAGAGATTTAGACTCAAATCTGGGAGGGGTTAATTATTCTAACCCTAATAATTGTTCAGCGGCTCCTTGTTATTATTGGATTCAGTTAACTAGTGTTGATCCTTCAATAACTAAAGCTATTGATGAGTATGTAGATGGTTCAGCAAGTTTGGATTCAGGGAAGATTAGAGTTTTGAATGTTGATGATTATAAAGTGGTTTATTTTCAAGGCCCATTAATGTTAAATCAGCCTTAAAAACAGTTATTTATAAGCTTGGTCCTTATCACGATTAGACTAAATTGTTATATAAAAATAAAAGCTCCAAAATTGGAGCTTTTTATAATAATCTTATCTAAAATGTTAGCTTAACTCGTCGCAAGCTTTTTTAGTTAGTTCTTTTGCTTTTTTTGCATCAACTGTGTCTAGCACTAGTTTTTCTGTTGCAGTAATTACTAAAGTGTGAGCTTCAGATTTAATTTCAGCGATTGCTTTGTTTTTAGCTGCTTCAATTTGTCTTTCAGCTGAATCAGATTTATCTTTTAAAGATATTTCTAGCTCTTTAGCTCTTTTATCTGCGATTTCTTTTGCATTATCTTTAGCTTCTTGAATTACAAGTTGAGCTTCTGAATTTGCTTTTTCAAGTTTTGCATTGTATGACTCTAGCAATTCTTGAGCTTGGTTTTTAAGCTCTTCGGCTGCGTTTAAGTCTGCTTTGATTTGATTTGCTCTCTCATCTAAGCTTTTTGCAATACCTGGTGCTGCAAATTTATACATAAATACTAACAGAACTACAAAACATAGCGCTAACCAAAACATTTGTGAGTGTAAAAATGTAAAGTCGAATAGTTCCATGTTTAATTCCTAAATGTAATATTTATTTTTTATTATAATACAAAGATAATAATCATTGCTACAGTGAAAGCAAATAGAGCGATAGCTTCAACAATAGCTAAACCAATGAAGAACATTCCTTTTAGTTTGCCTTCTGCTTCTGGTTGTCTAGCGATTGACTCGAAATATTTACCTACTAAGTTACCTAAACCTAAACCAGCACCAATCATACCTAAACAAGCTAAACCAGCACCAATTGCCTTAAGACCTAATGTTAATTCCATATTTATATTCCTTCTTTTTTTATTTATTTAATTTATTAATTAAAAATATCTTAATGTAAGTTTATTGCATCATTAAGATAAACGCAAGTTAATATTGTAAAAATATACGCTTGCAGAAACGCAACCATAAGCTCCAAAGCCATAATACCTAATAGTATACCAGCTGGTAGAACCGCAGTTACAGCCATCCAACCTACTAACATTACAGCAAAAGAAGCAAATACTTTTAAAAGTATATGTCCTGCGATCATGTTAGCTGCAAGACGAACTGCTAGTGTGCATGGTCTTGCGAAGAATGAGATTAGTTCTAAGATAATAATTAGAGGCATTAATAATAAAGGGGTGCCTTCTGGTGCAAATAATTTAAAGAACTTTAAGCCGTGGTGGTAAAAACCAATAATCCATACTAAGATGAAAACTGATAGCCCCATTGCAAATGTTACAGTTATTTGAGATGTTGACGCGTATGAGCCTGGCAACATGCCTAAAGCATTGTTTGCAGCAATAAAGAAAAAGATTGTAAAAATTAGTGGTACAAATTTAAGACCTTTTTGACCTGTAGTAGAAGTAGTTAGTTCTTTAATAAACTCATAAGAAAGCTCTACAGCTGATTGCATTCTGCCAGGTATAAGTTGTTTTTTTCTTAAGCCTAGTGCAAAAAATAGCATAACAGTTGCTGTTGCAATAATCATCCATAAAGACTGGTTTGTTAATGAGATTTCAATACCTGCAAGATTAAAGCTAGCAAGTTCATGTATTTCAAATTGATGTAAAGGATTTAATGCCATTTAATGTTTTCCCTTAATTTTTGTTATTATCAAAGATGATTGTATTTTATTTTTTGTGCTTTATCAATGTTTTTTTATAAATATTCTGATTTTTTTTGATGTTAGTTGAAAATTTGTGAAAATTGCTATACTATTATCAAAGAGTATTATAATACTGTTTTATATATTAGGAGTTTAAAACTATGAAAAATATTTTTATCAGCGTAATTATCGCATTATTTGTTTCAGTTGGCTATGTTTCAGTAGCAGAGGCTGGAATTTCTTTTGGCACATCAACAACAGAAGCAAGTGCTAGTTCAGGCACACAAAATATAAATGCTATTAATGCAGAGTTAGAAGATACAAATTTAAATAATGTAGGATCAGATTTTTCAGAATCAAATTCTGAAAAATTAAATGATACTAATTTTGCAGAGTCAGGTGATCAAGCATCAGATGATGCAAGTTCAGATGTGGGCTATGAAGGCGACTCTGATGATAGTTCTTCAGGTTTTACAAGTTCAAAACTTATAACATCAGAACAGTTAAACCAGTATGAGTCAGGTTTAAAGTATCTTAGTTGTGCATACCAAGGTAAAGAAAATAATTGTTATGGTGCTGTATCAATTCAAGATGCAAGAAAAATAGTTATGGAATTAAAAGAACTGGAAGCAACAGGTCTAAATGCAAGTAAAAAAGATGGTTTAGATTCTAAGGCTGAAGATCTTCTATTATATATCAGTGTTGATGAAGCTAAAGATTTTATAAAAAACTTAGGATCTCTTTCTGAAAGTGCTTTTATTGATGAAATGATTGATGGAGGTGTAATTACAAGTCAGATTAAAATGCCCGGTGTTGAAGCTATGGATTTAATAGCAGAGAATCAATTTGGTCAGGCAGCAAGTAAAAGTGGAGATAGTGTTTCAGCTACTATTACAAAAACAAAAGAAGAGATGAAAGATCTTATCTCAGCTAATTCTGATTCTGGTAATAACTACACATCAGAAGTTGAATATCTAAAAGGTGTTAAGTTTGATACAGAAAAAAGTGCTGAAGAGCAATATAAATCATTAGAACTTGGTAAGCTTATTGAACATGTTTTAACACATGTTAGTGAAGTTAATGCTATGAGTACTAATGAAACATCAACAACGATAACAAGTCTTAGAAGATATAAAGAGCATGGTTATGCCATTAAAATTGAGAGCGCTTACTTTAAATATGACTCTGAGGTTGATAAAGATGTTTACTCTAAAGAGAAGAGACCAGTTATTGAGGCAAAAGCTGATTTTGATATTAAAGATAGAACAATTGATGCTGGTTGGATTAACAGATATGAAGATATGGAACAAGAAGATCTTAAGCAAAGAAACTATGATTCAACCTACTTTGTGTTAGATTATGGTGTTACTAAAGCTGAAAGATTATATGCTAAAGCAGCTGCAGAAGAAGATGCTGAGTATAAGGCAAAATTAGTGAAAGAGGCTGAAGATTACTATAACTCAGTAAGAGAATATTATGTAAAAATGTCTAAGTATGATGATGAAAAAGCAAGGTCTCTTTGTCTTAGATATAATACAATAAATAGAAGTGGTATGTAATGAAAAAATTAACCTTAGTTTCAGTATTATTTAGTGCTTTTTGTGCTGTTGCAAATCCCGCAACGGCACAGGAAACAACAGGGAGTTTAGATGACTCTCTTCAAATGTATGAGTCGTTTAACTTTGACGAGTCGATGAATTGGAGCGACTGTTTTGATTTTAATATTGGCTTTGGAATTGATTTCTGCCCTGGTTTTCCTACACCTTATCCAACTTTAACTCTTGAGTATAAGTATATGGAGCCTGTGGCAATGGTTGAAGTTGTGCCAGATCCATGGAGAAGTTTCTTATATAAAGAAAGTTTTTACAATTTTTCAGGTAAGGCTGAATCGGCAATTGCAGAAAACTTAGGTGTAAGCCCAACAATAGGAAGTGGTTTTTCTAACCGAAAAGCTACAAGTGGGGGGAAAGAATTTATTGGTTCTCAAAGAATGGAGACTCATGTGTGGGCTGTTTCAGATTGGTGGAGATTAAAAACTTCAGATCAAGCTGACTCTTGTTTATCTTTAACATGTAAAAATAAAGACTATACCGGCTGTATTATGTCTATTAAAAAGACAATGTCTTCAGTTTCATCAGGAACAATGAAAACCATATCTAGTATTAATAGTAATCAAAGTGCTGAGGGTAAAGGTCAAGGCGTAAAAAATGGAGAAAATAATCAGGTTGTTTATGAGGACGGCTCTGTTTATGAAGAAAAAGAAATAACCAAAACAACTCGTCATGGAGATGGTGATTATACAACAGAGGTTGTTGGGACTGAATATGAGCAAACTCGAGAGCCTGGTAACTACGGAGATGACGCTGTAGGGCAAATGGCCGATGTTGCGATGAGTGAATCGGTTATTCCAGGGATGAGTAATGCAGAGCTTTTAGCAGAGGGGATTGCAGCTGCAGAAGATCCAGAAGGTTATGTGGCTGGTAAAGCTATAGGTGTGGCAACAGAGACTGCCGGTGAAGCTTGGGAAAATTCAGAGACTAAAAAAGATGTTGATGCCGGGATGGCTGAAGCTTCAGAGCAGGCTTCAGAATGGGGCGATTCTTTTAAAGAAAGTTTTTCTGCTTCAGAAGAGGATGAAGAAGAGGCAGAACCATTACCAGAGTCAACTAAAAGTGGGGGAGCGTCTAAAGAAGAAGAGCCTTCACCTTTATCGAATTTAAGTGATAAAGGTAGTGCTAGTTTCTCAATAGCAGGTAATGAAATTTCAGATAATGCCTTCGGTAATGATTCTGTAGGGAATACAGATGCAAGAGAGCAAATGCAAAATGCAACTGGTATGGCAGCAGGAGTTGCTGGAGGCGCTATAAACCAGGGCTTAATGCAGGCCTATGCTATGCTTGATAGAGTTGTTTTCTTTAGTGTTATTGAGCAAATGATGCAAATGATCGCAACGGTTTCTCCTGTTATGGTTCATCCTGTATATATGTCAGAAAGACATGAAAAGGCTTCTGCTGATGGTGGTTTCTTCTGGTCTCCAATATTCCAAAGTTTTTCTGAAAAAGGTGCTGGGTTTATTATGCCAATTTTCTGTATGAGTAAAACGGCCGGAATGGGTATAGACGCAGTTGCTAATATGATGGGATTTGATATTCCAAGTGATGCGTTAGGTGCTTTATCAGCATTTATTAACGGCAGATGTGTTGGGTCGTGGGGGCCTTTAGAACCAAGGGTTAACTTGTTAGGAACAGGTGATGCAATGGTTGCTGCTGGTTTAGCAAGTGTAAGAGGTTTAAATATTGCTCAAAATATTACAGGTGATATGTATAATAAATCAATTAATAATACTCCTTTTAATCAGCTTAAGTTTAATTTGGATTGGCCTCATAAATCTAGCTGTTATGGGTTCCAAGGAGCATCAGGTTTAAGTAGAGGATGGACAACTCCTTTAGGTGGTGCATTAGATAATGTTGTGAATAAAGTTAGAAGTGGTAATGCTGTTAATGCGGCATCTGATTTAGCTACAGATACGGTTGGTAAGGCAACA
>DMEM01000044.1:211-4005 GCA_003450915.1 Alphaproteobacteria bacterium | reverse complement strand
TCAAATGCCTATTATGAATGGTATTGAAGCTGCTAAAAAGATTAAACTACATAATAAAGACATCCCTGTTGTAGCAATGACAGCTAATATTGCAGAAAGCATTAAACAAGAATGTGAACTAGCAGGAATGAATGATTATTTAACAAAACCAATTACAGAGGCAACTCTAATTAAGCTATTAGATAAATACTCTAGATAAGATAATATTCAAAAAATAAAAGAACCTCCGTTAAGGAGGATTTTTATTACTTCATATGAACTACTCTTGAGCTAATGAGACAATGCTTTTATAATATAAATTAGCTTTACCTGCAGCAATATTTGAAAGCTGTACTCTACCTTCTTTAACATCTGCAGAACTATCTACATACTCATCAATCGCCCTAGCTAAAGATTCATTCATTTGATTTATTTCAAGATATACATTGCATGGCGTTTGGGCCGCTGAACAGACTACCGAATTAGAAACCCCTGCTCCATCATAGCGTCCTGTTTTACCCCATAAGCGAGCTCTAATATCAACAGCGTCTTTCATAGGCAGGTTTTCATTGCCTATTGTATTATCTGTAATTGATAGATACGGCCCCTTCCAGCCAGCTGCTGAGCTTACCAATAAAGCCTCTAAGTCATAATTTGAACTACTTAAAGGCAAATCAGAACCAACATCTAACATATATGACTCTATCGCCTTACCTACTTCTTCTAATGTTGTTACGGCAGAAACCACTCTACTTTGTTGTATAGCACTATATAATGCTGCACCTGATATTACCGATAGAGCGCCAAATATTGCCAATGCGATACGTGCATCAAGCCCGAACATTGCACCTTTTTTTATAATCATGTTTAAAACCCTTTTATTACAAACCACTTTTTAACCCAACTTAATTAATTTTATTATTTCTTTTAAAGCGTCTAACTTTTCTTCGCATATTTTTCATTGGCGATGATGTATTAAACTGAATCATACGACCTAATGTCCATTCATTATACCATGAAACACCATAAAGAGAGTAATCATCAAGAGACTCAATAAGCTCAAGAACTTCTTTAATTGTTAACTCAAATTCTGTTTGCAGACTAGCATAATTCCAATCTTTATACTCTTGTTGAAAGTCTTGAGCTAACAACCCTAGCTGATTCCATTTATAACCAGTTTCAGGAAAATCTACATACTTACCTTCTGACTTTAATTTATTCCACTTCAGCACAAGCCTTCCCCAGCCAATTAAGTAGGCAAGGGTATCGCAAACACTTACTTTTGTATCTTTAACATTACCTTCTATTTCTAACAGTCTAGTTAGCTCATCTGGAATAGATATATAATCTTTTGATATTCTATTTAAAGACTCTGTTATTGATTTAATTAGCTCTTCTTTATTTTTTGGAACTGATGACATTTCAACCTCCTTACTTTCTATATTAGTATGCAAAAAAAAGAGCTTTATGTAAAGCTCTTTTTTTATATTAATACTAGCAACTAACTAAGCAGAGATCTAAGTCTTGACACTAGAACCTTAATAATTGAATAGTTAAAATCAACAACATCAATTGAATTAATCTTTTCTCTAAAGCCTTGTAGTACAATATGCTTTTGCATAATAAAGTTTTCTAATGAAACACCTTCTTTTAGAACTTCTTCTGCTAAAGCAGCTTTCATTAAGTGTAACTCATTGATAAATTCTTTAGATGCGATTTCATCCCAAGTATTATCTGTTTTAATAGCTTTAATACCTGCTATTAATGAGTTTAGAGACATTCTATCAGCAACTTCTGCAAATAGCTTGTAAACTCCATTAAAGTCATGTTCTAATTTATAAGCCATAAATGCTGCATCTTGCATTTCTTGCATAGCATCTAAATTATTTAGAACTAGTTCAACCTGCTCTAGTGTTGGATTTTCTAAGCTAAGTGCAGTTTGGAATTTAGCGTTTGCTAGAACTTTAGTCATTAACGCTACTGAATCAACAACATGTAGAGGTTTTTCTAGATTTCTTAAGAACCATAAAGATTGATTTTCTAAAATAGTTTGTAATCTTGATAGTAAAGCTACTTGCTTTGAAGCATTAACCTTATTATCTAAACCATCAATTGCTTGATAGATTTTTGGTAATTCTAGTAGTTTTTCACTAATTAAGAAACTTCTAACGATATCTTCAACCTTATTAACGCTTTGAGACTGCATTTTAACGATAAATGCTAAGCCCATTTTGTTAATAATATAGTTTGCTAGTTGAGTAGCAATAATATCATCTCTAAGTTTGTGATTCTTAATTTCAACATCATACTTATGTAAAGTTTCAGGGAAGTAGTTAATTAAGAATTTTTCAGCATTTGGAGCTTTAACTAAACTTGTTTCAAGCAGTCTTGCTGTTAAATCAATTTTAGCATAAGCAAGTAATACTGATAGCTCTGGAGCTGTAAGAACTTTAGAGCCGTGGTGAATTCTTTCATCTAGTTCAACATTTGTTGGTAGATTTTCAACAGTTCTATCTAAAGCATCTTTAGCTTCTAACATTTCCATTAGATCTTTATAATAATTAACATTTTGTTTAGCATTAGCCTCCTCAATGTCTAATAAAGAACCTTGATAGTAGTTATCGTCTAAAACTTTATCTTCAACTGCTTGAGTCATCGACTCTAGTAAAGCATCCCTATCTTCAGCTTTTAACTTACCTGAGTTAATTACGTCTTCAAGTAAAATTTTAATATTTACTTCATTATCTGAGCATGAAACACCTGCTGAGTTATCAATAGCATCTGTATAAATTTTACCACCATGGTTATTATATTCAATTCTACCAAGCTGAGTGAAACCTAAGTTACCACCTTCGCCCATTACTTTTGCACGTAAATCTTTACCATTGATTCTGATATTATCGTTTGCTCTATCTGGAACTGCTGAATTAGCCTCTAAACTTGATTTTACAAATGTACCAATACCACCATTCCAAATTAAATCAACTGGAGACTTCATTAATTTTACAATTAGCTCATCGGGAGTTAACTCATTTTCATTAATATCAAAACGAGATTTCATTTCTGGAGTTATCTTAATAGATTTTGCTTTTCTTGAGAAAATACCACCGCCTGCTGAAAGTAGTGATTCATCATAGAACTCCCATGATTTAACTTCTTCAAATAATCTTTGACGTTCTTTATAAGCAACTGGAACATTTGGATTTGGATCAATAAAGATTGCCTTATGGTTAAATGATGCCACTAGGCTAATTTTTTCACTTAATAACATTCCGTTACCAAATACATCTCCTGCCATACCACCAATACCAACTACAGTAAATTCTTGAGTTTGAGTATCTAAGTCAAAGTGACGGAAGTGACGCTTAACACTTTCCCATGCACCTTTTGCTGTAATACCCATTTTTTTATGATCGTAACCATTTTTACCACCCGATGCAAAAGCATCTTTAAGCCAGAAACCATGATCAATTGAAAGACCATTTGCAATATCTGAAAATGTTGCTGTACCTTTATCAGCAGCGACTACTAAGTAAGGATCTTGCTCATCATAACGCACTACATTTTCTGGAGTGATAATATCGCCATTCACAATATTATCTGTAACTGATAATAAACCTGAGATAAAGATTTTGTAGCATTCAACACCAGCTTTTTGATATTCTTCTTTTGATAGTTCTTCTATTGAACGACGAATAACAAAACCACCTTTTGAACCTGTAGGAACAATAACTGAGTTTTTAGTAATTTGAGTTTTTACTAAACCTAAAACTTCTGAACGGAAATCTGCATGACGATCTGACCAACGTAAACCA
>DMEM01000044.1:0-164 GCA_003450915.1 Alphaproteobacteria bacterium | reverse complement strand
ACGTAAACCACCACGAGCAACCTTACCGCCTCTTAAGTGAACACCTTGAACATCTTTATGATAAACAAAGATTTCATACAATGGATATGGCTTAGGCATGTTTGGAACTAACTTACTTTCAAACTTAAATGCTAAACCTTGTTTTATTTTATCAATTTTATAAT
>DMEM01000204.1 GCA_003450915.1 Alphaproteobacteria bacterium | reverse complement strand
TGTTCAATTTTGCTAACCGTATTTAATGGAGATTCAACTCTATTAGTTGGCCATAAAACAATAATTAAGCAAGTAATTAACAGAGCTGAAATAATAACAGTCTGCTTTTTAGAAAAACCATTTTTTCTGATTTTTTCAGCTTCATCTGCTACATTATGCAGAGATTCTTTAGCTTTATTTTCAAATTTTTTATTGCCAATAGCTTGTTTAGCTTTTGTACATGCGTTTGAGTTTAAAATAAACTCTTTTAGTCTGTAAAACTTATTGCCCATCTTAATACAGTTTCCTTTTTATTAACTTTACAAGTAAGAACTAGTGTATTTTTATTAACAACTTCACCTAGGTTTTCACATAGTTTTGTTTGTTGTTTTCTAACAATACCGCCAGCAGATTTAAATTCAGCAATTTTTGAGCCATTAAGTAAAATTTCGGCTGTGTAAGAATCAATGATTTTTACATCGTAGCGCGGGTGAATATGGAAAAATGCTTTTACGTCATTTTCAGCGTGTAAAACTGAATCTTCACCTCTAATTTCATCACCATTTTCAGCTAAGAAAATTCTTCTTGAATGTTTTATCTTGTTGTTTTTAAAGCCATAAAATGCACCTTCAAAGCCAATGCCAAGAGTTTTTTCTTCTTGGAAGAAGCTTTCTACTTTTTCAACGTGTTTACCAGTTAACCCCATGCTTAAAATTGCTGAGCTAGAATGCCCATCAACTTCTATAGTATTAAAGTTTTTACTGTTCCTATAATCACTTTTTGAATCTTTAAATTTACCACCGCTTACAAAGACTCTTGAATTTTTATAAGCAAGTTCAAAAGCTAGAGTACTAGCTGTTGAAGAATTTAAAATATCAGGTTTTGCAAATTCCCCACAATCAATAATAATGCTAGTGTCATTTCTCATTAACTTTCTAAATCCTGCACGTGGTAAAAAGTCGGTTTGGAAACTTTGGTTGCAAATTTTAAGCAATTGAGAAATATTTTCTGAGTTCCCAGAATATGATGAGTTAAACATTGCAAGTTTACCGTCTGTATGACGGAAAAATGCAAGGCTTTCAGCCATTGTTGCAATGCTTTGACTAATAATAGCAGGAACTTGCTGGTTTGCAATTTGCATAGTTGCTTGAATTTCTACTAAATCTTTTAGTAAGTTGTATTGAACTAAAGGATTTTTTTGAATATGAGTAGAATCTTCTAAGATTTGTTTATTTAATTCATCTTTTAAAACATCTAGGCCTTCTAAAAATGCACTTTGATTTTGTGGTAAAGCAAGACCTGCATAGATAATACCTTTAATGCTTGTAATAACTTCATAGCCTGATTTATGCCATGGAATAGTTTTTGATAAATGTTTGCTTTGTTTTAGAATAACAGCCATTAGGTCCTTTTTAAAACCTGAGTCACATTCTTTAAATAGCCAATTTGCGTATGTTATTAGATTAACTAAACGACGGCTTAAAATAGTAGGTTGCCAAAAGTTAGAATCAACAAAAGCTTCTTCATCCATCCATGATCTAACTATTCTAATTGCTGTAGGGCGACCTTGGTTACGGCTTACTGACTCTAAGTCTTTTAAATAATCAAAGCTGTGTAATTGCTGTAAAAAGTTATTATCAACCAGAGGACTCCTCCAGTTAATATGATTGCCAATATCTAAAGTTTGTCCACAAAGAGTAATTGTGCCGTTTGCAATTTGCTTACCAAAAACAGCATCTCCATCGATACAGTCTTTAGGGGTAATATTTAAATTGCTTGGAACATAGTCGTCATACTCAATGAAATCATAAATAGGAGTATTGTAGTATAACTTTGTGAAGTAGTTTGTTACGTAGTCAAATACTTGATTACAAGAAAAATGCTTTCTTGTATATAAATAATTATTAATAGTTTCTAGTTTGTTTATATTCTTCATATATCTAATTTATTATTATTAACTGTAAAAATCAACAGTTAAATTAAAATTCTTGCAAAAACACTGTATTTAATGTATAAAATTAATATATAATCAAGTACAACAGTTTAAATACATACTATGATAGTTTAGTACATAAATAGAGAAAAGAAAAGTGAAATTTTTAGACGAAGCAAAAATTTTTATAAAATCAGGTGATGGTGGCGCTGGTGCGGTATCATTTAGAAGAGAAAAAAACATCCCTAGAGGTGGCCCAGATGGTGGCGACGGACAAAGAGGTGGTTCAATCATATTTGTAGCATCACAATCAATGAATACTCTTATTGATTATAGATACGTGCAGCATTTTAAAGCTAGCCGTGGTGGTCATGGAATGGGTAGATTACGTTCAGGTAAAGCATCTGAAGATATTGTATTAAGAGTTCCAATTGGTACTCAAGTTATTGACGATGAAACAAATGATGTTCTATGCGATATGCTAGAAGATGGTCAAGAATATATTGCTTTAAAAGGCGGTGAAGGTGGCAGAGGTAACGCTCACTTTAAGAGTGCGACTCATCAAGCACCGAGATTTTCAGGTGATGGTTTTGAAGGTGAAGAGAAATGGGTTTGGTTAAAACTTAAACTTATTGCTGATGTTGGTTTCTTAGGATATCCAAATGCTGGTAAGTCTACATTTATTTCTTCTGTATCAAATGCAAGACCAAAAATTGCAGATTATCCATTTACAACACTACAACCTCACTTAGGCATGGTTAGAGTACATAGTACAGATATGGTTCTTGCTGACTTACCTGGTTTAATTGAAGGTGCTTCAGAAGGTATTGGCTTAGGTCATAAATTCTTAAAACACTTATCAAGATGTTCAGTTATGTTACATTTAATTGATGCGACAGCTTCAAAAGAAGAAATTGTAGACGCATATTATACATTAAGAGATGAGTTAATAAACTACGATGAAGATTTAGCAAATAAAAATGAAGTTATTTCTTTAACTAAAATTGATGCCGTGGATCCAGAAGATTTACAAGAGAAAAAAGAATACTTTGAAGCTGAAGTTGGCAAATCAATATTTTCAATTTCATCTGTAACAAAGCTTAACTTAGATGATGTTTTAAACTCTTTAGCTAAAGTTGTTGAAGATGACAGAGAAGTTAAAATGGAATTAGCTGCAAAAGCACAAGATGCTAAAGACGCTAAAGAAAAAGTAATAACTAAAGACGATATCCACATTGAAGAGGATGATTCAGACGAGACACCAGACTGGGAGCTATAAATAACTTGTTATTTTAGAGACCTTTTACTTTATTAATTTTGTCATGTATTAGTTATACATTTCCGCAATTAATAAAGTAAAATCTCAACTAA
>DMEM01000148.1 GCA_003450915.1 Alphaproteobacteria bacterium | reverse complement strand
TCGGAACTTCCAACTGAATTAGAGTTACTAGCTGATATCTTCTCAACACAAAAAGGTCAAAATGTTTATATTACTAGCCCAGCTAGAGGTGAAAAATTAAAAATTATAAAGCAAGCAAAATTAAATGCAGAAAATGAATTAAAAAGAAAAGCTAATAAAACAGCTTCTATAAAAAAACAATTGGAAATATTATCTGAAATTTTAGAGTATGATTATCCGATTGAACGAATTGAAATGTACGATATATCAAATACTCAGGGGCGTAACCCTGTAGCAAGTATGGTTGTTGCGACACCCGAGGGTATGCAGCCCAGTCATTATAGAAAATTTGCAATTAAAGTAAAAGATACTCCTGATGATTATGCAATGATGAGAGAGGCTTTAACTAGACGCTATAGTAGAATTCAAAAAGAAAAACTAACAATGCCAAGTGTTGTTATGGTAGATGGTGGTAAAGGGCATTTAAAAGTATTAACAGAAGTTTTTGATGATTTAAACCTATCGAAAGAAGAAACTCGACTTTGTGCTATTGCAAAAGGTGAATTTAGAGATAAAGGTTTAGAAAAAATATATCTAAGTGGAGATAGGGATCCTTTACCTATTGAATATAATTCGCCATTAATATTCTTATTACAGAATATTAGAGATGAATCTCATAGAACTGCTATTGGTTATCATAGAAAGTTAAGAGCAAAAGCAATGACAAAGTCAGTGCTTGATGAAATTGAAGGAATAGGCCCTGCTAAAAAGAAAGCAGTTTTAAACTATTTTGGAGGAATTTCTGTATTAAAGAATGCTTCAATTGAAGAGATTAGTAAGGTTGATGGGGTTAGTAAATCTCTTGCTGAAAAAATTTATTACGCATTTCATTAAAAAAAATATTGATTTAAAAATAAGCTTTTGCTATTATAGGTTAATAACCATTTGCCGTGCTAAGGTATAGCAACAAATTAGAAAGATTTAATATTATGTATAGTGTAATTTTTATTTTACCAAACGGAGAAGAATTTATAGCACAAGCTAACGAAGGCGAAAGTATTCTACAAGTAGCTCATAAAAATGCTCTACAGCTTGAAGGTGCTTGTGAAGGTAGCCTTGCATGCGCAACTTGCCATGTTATTGTTGATGAAGCATGGTTTGATATTTTAGATGAGCTAGAAGAACCATCAGAGCAAGAAGAAGATATGCTGGATTTTGCATTTAACTTAACAACAACGTCTCGTCTTGGTTGCCAGATAAAGATGTGTAAAGAATTAGATGGTATTAAGGTTACAATCCCATCTGAAAATAGAAATATTCAGAGTTAATATTTTTTATATAGAAAAACTAAACAACTGTTAATTATATAGTTGTTTTTTATTGCTATACGTATAAAGCTGTAGTAAGCTAAATAAATAATAAAATTAAAAAGGATGGGGAAATGTTGAAATTAAAAAAAGGTGCTATGTTTGGGATTGAAGGTCGAGTGTTAAGAAAAGAGTCTGGGAGACTGGTTTTAACGAGCCTTCGTAAACTTACCTTTAGGTTAGTCGAAGGTCAGCAAGCGAGTCAGAAGTTAACTGCCAAAGGTGCGATGTTTGGGCTTGATGCCAGAATTGCTCTAGCAATTTTTGGAGCGCTATCTGTAATATCAGGTGCGGCATTATATAGTGCAATTCAGGAAGCAAAAGTAACACAGCATATAACACAAAGTAATAATATAGTAATGGCTGTTGAGCAGTATTTATTAGATACTGGAGAGATTGTACCTATAAAAAATAATTATGATTTGGATATGACTGCTTTAGTAGAAAAACCAACAGGCGTTACTGGTTGGAACGGACCTTATATTAACTTTGAAAAAGATTCAGGCTCAGATTTTAAATTAGTTAATCCATTAACTCAAAAAAACATTATATTATCATATTCAAACGGGTCTGACTGGGCAGATTCTACAGTAGCCTCTAGAGCATGCACTCAATCAACAGCAAAATGTAATGTTTATGTGTTGTATCAAACAACTAATGAGATGTTTGAAAAATTAGAAGAGGGCTACGATGGAGATGGTTCTGTAGGTTATTTAACTGGCAAATTTAGAAAATCATCTTCTGATACTTTCGTAAATGCAGGTATTTCATTTGATCCTAAAAATGCATTACTACCGTAATCTCAAAATAATAAAAAAGAAAAAGAGCAATGATTTTATGGAATCATTGCTCTCTTCTTTTTATCGCTTATAATGCTTATGCAGCGTGCGTAATTTCACGCATAAATGAAGGAATGCTACTTTCTGAAGAGATATTGTCTTCAGAAAGGATACTATCTTCGTCCTTAAACTCATATTTAGGACAGTAAACCTTACTAAGCTGTTCTCTGATTGTTTGTTCAACTTGTTCAAAGTCAGCATTAACATTGTGATAATACGCTAATGGGTAATACTTTGTATCAGTTTGTCTTTTAACGAAAGACAGTATATAGTTTTCTTCGTGTATGACTTTTACATCATACATTTTATTTAACATACCTGAAAACTCTTCAACGCCTCTGAAGCCTGAATGCATACGATTTTCAAATAAGTCAACAAAACCTACGGAAAATAGTAGTTTCTTAAACTTATAAAAATCGCTACTTGGCTGAATAATTTCAGGTAATAGTTGATTGCTACTTTTAGTAGCGAAGACGACTTCTGTCCCTGGTTCTACTGGAATTTTATCATATGCTTTGATAATTTCAGATTTACGATCATAGCGGTTCTTCATCAGAGATTGATCAATAACGCGTATATAGATAAAATCTGAACGAGATTCAAATTCAACCATAATTTTAGAAGTTGGATCAAACTTGGAGCAGTGACGCTTTACAATTTTTGGAGATTCCCCTTGCTTAGGGATGTAAATAACAGCAAAGTCAACATATTGATTTACAGTATTTGCAATGTGGGTTGTCATGTTTAAATCCTCCACAGCCGGAAAAAATAGGCTATAATTGATACATCGGTAAAAGAAATCCCCCTGTAATAACTTCAGGGATGTTATAATATTGTTTTGATTATAGTTACTTATGAGTGGCATTTCAAGTAAAAAAAATCTAGACCCAATTTTGATCTAGATTTAGTTATATTAAAGTATTACTAATTATATACTTTAAGTAATTTAATTATTTTGTTGGAACTGGTTTTTCACCTGAGTAATCGTAGAAGCCTTTACCTGATTTTCTACCTAACCAACCTGCTTCAACATATTTTCTTAATAGTGGAGAAGGACGGTATTTGTCATCACCTAGTTCTTCATGTAGAACGTTCATAATAGCAAGACATGTATCTAAACCAATGAAGTCAGCTAGTGTTAATGGGCCCATTGGGTGAGCTGCACCAAGTGTTAGAGATGTATCGATTGATTTAACATCAGCAATACCACTATCAAGCACGCAAACAGCTTCATTTAACATAGGGATTAGGATTCTGTTTAAAGTAAAGCCGGGCATATCTTCTGAAATAGCAGTGATTTTGCCCATTTTTTGTGATAGTTCGTTAATAGTAGTGAATGTTTCTTCTGATGTTGCCAGGCCTTTAATTAGCTCAACAAGTTTCATCATAGGAACTGGGTTCATGAAGTGCATACCCATGAATTTTTCAGGACGGTTAGTGTATGATGCTAAACGAGTAACTGAAATTGAAGATGTGTTTGTTGCAATTAAAGCTTCTGCTGAAATGTTTTCTTCAATAGCTGCAAAGATTTTTTCTTTAATAGCTTCATTTTCTGTAGCTG
>DMEM01000109.1 GCA_003450915.1 Alphaproteobacteria bacterium | reverse complement strand
GGTAAATATCTTTTAACTTATTCAAAGGATGTAAAATACTACCACGCATATCTTTAATTAAATGATAAACATACTGCATAGGACCTCCCCTTTATCTTAAATAAAAAGTATTAGGTTATTACAATATTATATACATTAAACCTTTAAAATTCAATAACTATTAGCTGTTTATTTATCTTTAGCTCTAGCTTCTACATCTTTTATAATTTCAGCATTTAAGAATTTTTCTAAACAACCTCCGTGAGAGGCAACTTCTCTTACAATGCTTGAACTTAAATATAAGTAGTCTTTACTTGCAGGGATAAAAATAGTCTCTAAATCAAAATCTGCTAATGTTTTGTTGCCCAAGGCAAGTTGAAGCTCATATTCATAATCAGAAACACTACGTAATCCTCTAATAATTAAATTAGCATTATTTTGCTGCATAAAATCTACCAATAAACCATCAAATAATTTAACTTCGATATTATCTACATCTGCTATAGTTTTCTCAATCAGCTCTTTTCTTTCTTCTGGAGTAAACCAGCACTTTTTATTAGCATTATTTAATACACCAATAACAAGCTTATCAACCAACTTAGCCGAACGCTTAATAATATCAACATGGCCCTTTGTAATTGGGTCAAAACTACCTGGATAAACACCAATACTTTTCATACTTAAAAATCTCTTTATAGTTATTATTATCTAACTTTATAAATATAACATAACTTTTTAATTAAAAAAAGGTCATTACTCCTATTAATATTTAATCTATATATTGAAATTCTAGGCTTTTATTCATATATTAACTTTCAACCCTATCCTTATAGCATAGCGCTACTAAATTCAATATTCTTGAGCACGTAGCTAATGATGGGCGTGAATACTCACCATCAAAAGCACTAAGAGCTATTAAGTATAATCACTTCATACATCTAAAAGAGTTGGTCGAAAAATTTGAATTAGACAATTCAGAGCTATTTATAGGTATAGTTGAAGATTTAATTGAGAAGGCGTTTTCTGTCTTTGAACCGTCTGAACTAGTTCTAGAGAAATATGAAATATTTCAAAATCTGCAAAAGAGAAAACTTTCTTTACATGAATTAAAACAATTAAAAACAAATCTAAAAACCTGGTGTCCTGTAATTCTAAGTGGTTCCTGCGACCTTAAATACAATGATGAAGGCGTAGAAAACTTTTTAGCCTTTTTTCTTTTATTTTATGTAATACTACTAGAAAATCGATTATCTGATCACTCTGTTTCAGGTTTTGAATTCGCAGGCTTTCTGAACATTATGGGCGTAGGTTTATCTCTTCCTCCTATTGATGTAATATCTCCTCCAGAAGGCAAGGTTAAAGTACTGGACTTTGACAAAGTAATCCAACTATACACTGATGTTTTGCGTCAATACACTCAGCAAATCGAAGAGTAACACTCTAATAACAAAAGGCCCCTTTCATAAGGGGCTTTGCTTTTTTCTTAATACTAAAAACTAAAAATGCAAAAAAAGCCCCTAAGGGCTTTTCTGCGTGTCGTTATTATTACGGAGTCTCCGTTATTTTATTTGGATTAAAACTAGCATAATAACAAAGATCTTCCCGATCATAGTCAATATTTTTTAGTTGTTCTAATCTAAATTCTGCTTCTTCTTCAGAAATTTCTCCACTATCAATTTGCTCTTTTAAACCAAGCTCATACTCTAAGATATCCTTTTTTGCGTCTTCTTCAGAATATTCAAACTCATCAATGCAACCTTTTTCACTAGCTTCTTTTGGTAAAGAATTTGCTAATTCTTCTTCAGAAAATGAATTAAACGAGCAAATCAATGAAAAGACAGCTACTGCTACTAATTTATTAAGCATTACTACTCCCCAAAAACGGTATTTTAAACAGGTTTATTTGTCGTATTGAATATAGTTTAGAACAACGAATAACGCAAGTTTTTTCAACGGCTTAACCACTAATTAGAGATTTCTTTTAATGAATATATTAGTCTTTAGATTATTTTATAAACTTAACAGGTATTTAACCCAACAATTATAGAAAAACAAAAAAAGTCCCGAAGGACTTTTTCTTTTATATTCGCTATCGCTGGCCACATTCACCGTAGTGAACTGGCATTGAATCAACATCTATGCCGTTGGCCTCTAAATATTCTCTCTGCTCTTCAATGTAGCTATCTAACATGTTATCCATCTGATCTTGGCTTACGCCATAGGACTCTTGCAAGCAAGAGTCCACAGCTGAACAACCAACAACATTGAAAACACAAATAGAGGCTAAAAGCAACGCAGAAATTTTTTTAGACATGACATGTCTCCTAAAGTAATAAAAGGCAAACCCATTCGGGTATTATATAATTCTATATATAACACAATAAATATATAACCGACAATTATACTGACTATTTTTACATCAAATTAAGATAAAATGCTATTGAATTTTATTTTATTATTGTTACAATAAATACTACATAAAAACTTCCGTTCCTATCTGCAAAATAAGGAAACTTATGAAAACTACAACAACCGCTGCAATTCTTGGAATTTCAACTGGACTTTATGCTTTCGCTCGGGTACCAAGTACAACAGAATTCAGCATTGCTCAAGCACTTGAAAAAATCGTTTTGCAAAATCATGAACATCTTTTTGGGATTATCAACGCCTACCAAATTTATACACAAGATTCATTCAAAAACAAGATCAAAGAGTTAGCCATTAACTCATTTAAAAATCTTGAATCAAACGGTATTGAACTTGTTTACAAAAACATGCTTGAAAAATCTCTTTCAAATTCTTTAACTTTTAAAGAATTTCTAGATCTTGAACAAGAGTATGCACCTCTATATCAAAGTTATATTGATTCACATCTTCGTATAACTCCAGATCTTTATCAACTTCAAGTTATTTTATACTTGCACTATTGCTTGGAAGAAAATAATATTAAAAGAGAATATCACAATCAAGATTTTCGTTATATTATTTCAGGCAGAGTATCTAAAGCGAATGAAGAAGATTTTGCTGAAAAATTCATTACACCAGATGCATTCGATGCTGAAATTTACAGTGTTATTCAGCATTATACAGCTTAAACCTTCATGTAAACGATAAAAAAGCCCCGCAAGGGGCTTTTTCATATCTTGAAATACATAAATATAGGCACTATATTATATTCAACCATAATTCTGTTTACAATCTAAAAGGATAAATTATGAAACAGATATTCACATCATCAGAGCTTGATTTCACTTCTTTCTCAAACCCACATAAAAAGGAACAGACTCTAAATGACCTGGTAGATCAAGCATCCTGGCGCGGTCTCAGTTCATATAATGATCTAATTGAATTGTCAAAAGCAGAAAGTGATGCTTATTTTACATTATTTATTACCGGTCTTATACATGAATTTATAGCTAAGCCCTATGAAGTAGAACTGCCAAAGAGTCACTTTTTTGAGAATAGTGAACTAGATATAGAAAAATCAAAACAAGTAGTTCTTATGTATATCGGCATTATCACTGATCAAGTGAAAAAAAAAGAAGACATCAAGATGAAGGTTTACAGATCTCAGTTCCTTTATGCTCTAACACAACTGGGTATTAGCCCCCACTTACTTGCTGAGCGTTTTCATAATTTCTTTAAAAACGCCTGCAACTAACGATTTTAACTTTTAAGCATCCACAAGGGTGCTTTTTTTATTATAAAAGTACAATTATAAAATAAAAGCCTCATTGCGAGGCTTATTTTGTTAGTCTGTGGATGAACTATTATCATTATTTTGTTGTAAAATCATAATCAGTATATTTCTTTCCTTATCTGTTAACTCATTAAAAGGTTTTTTCTTAATACGATCTACTTCTTCTTTATTCAATTTATATGATTTAACATCTTCTTTTTTATCA
>DMEM01000018.1 GCA_003450915.1 Alphaproteobacteria bacterium | reverse complement strand
ATTGGTAATAATGCTTTGTATAATTTACTACATGAGCTAGGTATTATTAATATTGAAGACCAGTACGATATAAATCATCAAACTTTTTTTGATCACACTATTGAGTATTTACATATTTTAAGATGTACCGATAAAGATGACCGATCTGAGACTTTTCATGAAGAGCTTTTAATATATTCTACATTAAGTGCTTTTTTACTATCTAAAATGCAAGGAAATCTTTCTAGAGCTATTTGCAGCCTTAGACAAGAAGTACTAAAAAAAATTCTTTAATTTTTAATTTTTTACGAAATACCTTCTTTAGGTTACCTATGAGCTAATTATATTTTGATTAGCTCTTTTTTTTTATGATAATTTATGTTATATTTTGAGTATAAAAACTAAAGAAATACAGGAAATAACATGGCAAAGAAGAAAAAATTAGCTCCAGGAACAATTTGTGTAAACAAAAAAGCAAGCTTTAACTATTCAATAGAAGAAACTATTGAAGCAGGAGTTGTATTGTGTGGAACAGAAGTAAAAGCCATTAGAGAAGGCAAAGCTCAAATTAATGAAAGCTACGCTTATTTTAAAGATAATGAACTGTATATTCTAAATAGTAACATCGCAGAATTTAGCCATGGTAATATAAACAACCATGAACCTGATAGGTCAAGAAAACTACTTCTACATAAGTCAGAGATTAGAAAACTAAAACAAAGAAAAGAACGTGAGAACATTAGTATTATTCCTCTAAAACTTTATTGGAGTAAAGGTAACGTTAAGTGCCAGCTTGGTATTGGTATTGGTAAAAATACTATTGATAAACGTAACACTATCAAAGAAAGAGAATGGAAGCGCTCTCAACATAGAATTCTAAAAAACGGATAAGCTTAACATATCATGACTAAAAAAGTTGTTTTCCAAGGTGAATTAGGTGCATATAGCCACCAAGCATGTATAAATTATTTAACTAAGCAAGAAATTGCCGAGTTTGATATTATTCCTAAACCAACTTTTGAACAAGCATTTAAAGCAGTTGAATCTGGATTTGCTGAACTTGCTGTTATTCCTATTGAAAATTCAAAGGCTGGTCGTGTTACAGATGTTCACAATTTACTTGAAAATACTGATCTTAAGATTATTGATGAACTATTCCTTCCTGTAAAGCATAATTTATGGGGCATTGAAGGATCTGATATAAAAGATGTTACATCTGCCCTATCACACCCTCAAGCTTTAATGCAAACAGATGAATTTCTAACAACATATAATATCAAGCCACAAAACTTTCATGATACTGCAGGTGCTTGTTTACATATTAAAGAACTTAACGATAAGTCTTTAGCTGGAATTGGATCAAAAACAGCTGGTGAATTGTATGATTTAGAACTATTAGCAGAAAACATCGCTGATGACCCTAACAATACTACTCGTTTTGTTATTTTTTCAAGAAAAGATGTTCATGACCCTATAAAGGAAAACTGCCTAACATCTATTTTATTTGAGGTAAAAAACAAACCTGCTGCTCTATATAACTTGTTAGATATTTTCGCGAAGGAAAGTATTAATATTATCCGCCTAGAAAGCTACATGAACAACGGATCTTTTAAAAACTCTACATTCTATGCAGAACTAGACTGCAATGCAGCTAAACAACTAGAAAACAGTCAAAATAAACTTGAAGAACTTACAAGTAAATTCAAAATAATCGGAATTTATCCAAAAGACGATTTTAGATAATTTACAAAATACAACTATTTATATAAAAAGTCAGTTTTATTCTTGCTAGAACATCCATAAAGTATTATGCTACACTACAAATACCTAATTTGTAGATTTCTTTTAATGGTGCCCTTTTTTATTTCAAGGAAGGGTCTAAGGGGGACTTATGTCTTTTACCAAGTTTGCAACACTTACTTTAGCAATCTCTTCAGCCATGTTTTCTGCCCAAGCCAGTGCAGAAAATTATAAAAAACTGACTTATACGGTTGGTTCAGGTCATTATACCAACGCTGTACGCGATGGTCGCGTACATGATATGGAGTTCAGTAATTATAATCTCAGACGAGATCTGAGATCCTACTATAAAGATATGGTCTTTGAACAAGGTGACGACAAAAACCGAGTTTTAGAAGATCCAAATCTTTACTCAGGCTTCCGGCAGATGGCAGGTGAAGTCTGTGCCATAGTCTACCGGCACCAAAAAAGTCTTCCTGAACAAGACTATTTTGGAGAAACTCCTTCTTTAGGCGCTCGGAATGAACAAGTTCCATTTATTGACACAAGCGACTTTGCCACTGAACAGTTTGAGTTCACTTGGCCCCGTAAGTTGAAACGCCGTGATATAAATGCCTATCGGTTTTTCTTAGCAGCAGGTAATGAGTATGCGGAAAACCGCCTTTCATTTCCACTGCATATGCTGGGCCTAATTGGCGGTAACGGAAGAGATTACCACTCTGATAGTCTTACAGTATCTGTAAACACTGCATTTTATAATGCAGATAACGGCAGAGCCAATTATCAGAAAGATATCCTGAAAAACTACAATTCATTAATGACATTGTTGCTATTACCGACAACTTCGGAAATAGTAAAAACGGGTAGTCAGGATGCTGCTTTCAAATACTGTTATAACAACGTTAAAGTTATTACGCCTAACTGGCGTTAATAACCTTATAATATCGAGAAAAGGTCACCTTGCGGTGACCTTTTTTATATCATACTCTGCTCTTAACTTTGGTTACTGCAGTATTTTTTCTCTAATATTTTTACAGTCAGCTTGAACTTCTTGGAAAAAAAGATCAAAACATTCTTTCATATCATAAAAATCTTGCTCTAGCAAAAAATAAATACTATTAGTAGATAGGTTTTTATATTCCTTTCTATTGGCTATCATTTTTTTATTAAAAGCATCAACAAGCGTTGACATTCTAACAAGATAACATTCATCAAAATCAAAACCTCTTTCGTTATAAAGAGTATAAATTCTCTTCATGCAAGTCAATGAATAATTTAAAGGATTATCCAATAAATATAGCCACGTAAAAAGATATGTAATAAGAGGCTTTTTAATAATTCTCCTATAGCGTGACAAAAGCAAATAAAAGTCTAAGCGAAACTCCACTCGAGATGGTAACTTTTCAAGATCAACTAATTTAACTAATGACTTAAAGTTTTTATCTCTTACAACTGTTTCTCTTTTCATTAACTCTATTTTTGTTAATGCCTCTTGATATACAACCAAATTTTCTGTTTTTTTTGATTGTATTAAGTGCTTTTTTATAGAAACATCAATACTTTTTAGCTTAGACTGTGCCATATAATATCTCCGTATAAACGTAATAGTAAAAATAACACATTCCTAGTGCATTTTTTTAGTGAATATTAAATTTATATATTTCAATAAAAATTCAATTTTTTTCAACTTTTATGCTTGACAATCCATCAGTTTTATAATAATATACAAAACATCACTAGATGCGATAATTAATACTTTAAGCGGGTATAGCATAGTGGTAATGCTCTAGCCTTCCAAGCTAGCTAGGGGGGTTCGATTCCCCCTACCCGCTCCAATTTATAGACTTCAGTTCAACTGGAGTCTTTTTTTATTTTTCAACTTACAAAAAATTTGCTTCTGCATTTTTTGTGGAGGGGGGGGAATGCCTTCGACTAACCTGTATTTAATAAGAATATAAATTTTTTTTGTTTTGTCTCATCTATTGATTTTACATACTTTTACACTTATACTAATAATTAGAATTTAACCCTCTTTACATTTTACTAATTAGGAGTCATCTATGAAGCAGACTCATACTAAAGAAATAAATGAGAAAATACAAAATGCGATAACCTCACTGGATGAAGAAGGATATTGCATTCTTGATTTTTCATCTGTTCACAAAAGCACGATGTATGCTGATTACTTTTTAAGAGTATTAGCAATACAGTGCTATCCGGTATCACTAGTGTTATCTGATAAAGTCAAAATAAAAGTTAATCAAGGGTCAAGACAGGTTTTCTATAACAAAGACGACTACATTGATTATGACAGCATACGTCATTCAATGCTAGAAATCGTTAAACCATTCTCTGTTAATCGTTCATCATTAACTCCAGAGGAAAAAATCCTTCATGACTGGCTTAAAGACCATGGAGTTATCAATGATTCTGGAGTATTTGTTAAACGCCCCTTTAATCACCTAGAAAAAGGTAGCCTTATGCAATATTACTGGCCCAAGGCTAAAGCTTCAATAAGCAAGTTAAAAAAAGATTCGATTATAACCACTCACTCTGATAATCTTTTTCAGTTATCAGATAAGATGATTACAAAACTAATTCAAACAAGCCCTGAACAGAGTAAGTTCTTTGATCTTGTTGCCAATATTGAAAGCAAATTTGAAAACTGGGCGAATTACCACGTTGTTGCATAATATTCTATTCCTCACTAATCGACACATAACATAAGCCCCTATCTATTTTATTTAGATAAGGGCTTTTTGTTGTATCTGCATGTAAAAAAAGAGAGCTTATAGCTCTCTTCCTCTATTATTCTTCTTCAAAGTTTTCTTGTGACATTGCTTTGATTAAATCATAAGCTCTTTGTCTTAATGCATCATTTGAAATTGAATAGTAATATCTGATTAGTTTTAGAGTCTCTTTACTTTCCATTACTTTTGAAACATCTAAGCCTAGGCTTTTTGTTTCAGCAACCATATCTAAAGATACTGACGCTGAGTCTTTATCTACGTTTAATCCATCGTAGAAATAAGATACAGAAACACCTAAAACTTGAGAGATGTCATGCAATCTACTTGCACCAACTCTGTTCGTTGCGTTTTCATATTTTTGAACTTGCTGGAATGTTATCCCTAAAGCATCAGCAAGCTTTTCTTGCGAATAACCAAGAAGAGTTCTTCTTAGTCTAATTCTTGAACCAACATATTTATCAATTGGATTAGGATTGTCAGATGAATACTTAACTAATCCGTCCTTTTTCATGTTTTCTTTTTTCATTATACCGAATTTTCCTTCCTATTTTTGCACTATTAAAGATATAACCTCCCAGTCCTACCTTACTAGCAACACTAACAATATACAATAAATAAAACAAAAAATCAAAAAAATAACGACTAAATAGTGCTTTTTTTATAGCTTTCACTCCTAGTATATACCTAAACAACAGTATGTTTATGCATACACTTACAAAGTTATACTTGTATCTATAAAGACAATACAATTAAACAGTATAATGGCATATATAATAAGTTATAGAACTTACTATTGCTGATGAATGGTTGCTATTCGTTCATAAAGCCCTTTACTATAAGTTGACAAATTATCTCCCATCCAGTTTGCTAACATAATAATTGTAATAAATACAACTAGGATTTTTGGTACAAATGTCAAAGTCATTTCTTGAATTGATGTTAAAGCTTGAAACAATGCAACCAGTAAGCCGATTACTAAAGCAACCAACATAATGGGCGAAGTAATAACTAAAAGAGTCATAATTGCTCCTTTACTAACCTCTAAAACTGTTTCAGCGTCCATTTCCTTACCCTTAAAATAAGTTTTTTATTCCTAATGATGTTTTTTATAGTATCTAGTCTAAAATTAATTTTAGATTAGATAGAACAGGCTCTAAGATGTTCTCCTTACAAACAACTATTCCGTTCGGTATATTAACCTCAGAAGGTAAGTAACTCACATCACTACCATCTAAGTTTTTAATTTCAAAGCCTTGTTCTTCAAGCATTACAGCACCTGCTGCAATATCCCATATTGATATTTCATGATCAACAAATGTTAGGTCTGCTTGCCCTGCTGCTATTAATCCTAAACGATATGCTACAGAACCAACCTCTTCAAACTGAGCAGTTTCTTGAATTAAGCTTTGTGTATAAGGCTTATTCTTTTTACCCAAAGGAGATATTAAAGAACACTCATCTAAAGTTTGAGTTTCTGTATACATTCTTTGATCATTTAAGAAAACACCGTGACCTCTTAAACAATAAAACATTTGATTTCTCATAGGATTATAAACAACACCTAACATCGGAACTCCATGTTCTAATAGTGCTATTGATACGGCAAACATTCCATTTTGTTTAATGAAACATTTTGTACCATCGATTGGATCAACCACCCAAACTCTGTCTTTACCTTCAATATTGTCTTCAGAGTCCTCTTCTGAAAGCCAACCATAATCTGGAGTTTGTGATAATAAAGTATGATGTAAATACTTATCAATTTCTAAATCAGCTTCTGTTAAAGCTGGACAACCTGCTGTTTTTTTACATTCTAGTTCTTCAAAACCATTTTCTTGATAATGCTCTGCTATCTTGCCGGCTTTATAAGCCGCAGCTATTGCTAAATCTAGGTCTACTAATAAGTCTTGCATTCAATTTCCTCTCAACTACTTGTTTAATATATGTATTCTTTTCTATTTTGACAATAGATTTTCTAAAATTTTTAAATCTTCTGCTATAGAAGGGTCTGCATTTTGTAGCTTATCAACCGCTTTTACAGCATGAATTACCGTTGTATGATCTCTCCCCCCAAAACTTCTTCCTATTTCAGGTAGAGATTTTGAAGTTAGCTTTTTAGAAAGGTACATCGCTATTTGGCGAGGCCTTGCTATATCTCTTGAGCGACGTGCAGAGTGCATATCTGCCATTTTAATATTATAATATTCGGCTATTTTCTTTTGAATTTCATCTAGTGTTATTACTTTATTATAGTTTCTAAATAAATCTTGTAATAATTGATGAACAGTATCAATTGTAATTTCTTGTTGAGTTAATTGTGAGTGAGCGATCAATCTATTTAACGCCCCTTCTAACTCTCTAACATTTGATGTAATTTTATCAGCTAGCAACATTGATACTTCATTTGATAGCTCTACATCCATTTTTTTAGCTTTACTTTGTAAAATTGCTAAACGAGTTTCTAAACCTGGAATATGAACTTCTGTTGTTAAACCACAGCCTAATCTTGAACGAAGTCTATCTTCAATACCTGATAATTCATGTGGTGATTTATCAGCTGTTAAAATAATACGTTTATTCATATCTACTAAAGCATTAAAAGTATGGAAGAACTCTTCTTGAGTACCTTCTTTACCTGCTAAGAACTGAACATCATCAATCATTAAAACATCAACTGTTCTAAATCTTTCTTTAAACTCAATCATATCATTTGTTCTCATTGATTGAACAAACTGAGATAAGAATTTTTCAGATGACATGTATAAAACTTTTTTACCGGAACCTGATTCAGTTAATTGGTGTGCTATTGAATGCATTAAGTGAGTTTTACCTAGTCCAACCCCTCCATGTAAGAAGTATGGATTATATAAAGTGTTATCTTCACCTTCTGCAATTCTTCTAGAAGCAGCATATGCAAACTCATTTGACTTACCAATAATAAAATTGTCAAATGTATAACGAGGGTCAAGTACATTACTGTGCTCTAATAAAACATCTGCTTTTACTGATGGTTTTGCTGGTGCTGCTGCAGGCGTTACTGTAAATTGTTGTGCTTGTTGAGCTATAGGTTCTGCCTTTTTCTCAACTTTTTCTACTTGCTCTACAATCACTTCTTGAGGTTTTACTTGGAATGGCTGAACGCGATATTCAATTGAAGGTACAATACCTATAACCTCTTCAATTGATTCTTTGATTACTTGTCCGTACTCTCTAGTAACCCAGTCCTTCATAAACTTTGTAGGGACCAAAACAACTAATTTTTCTAATGTTGTATCTTCACTAAATGCAATTGGCTTCAGCCAACTTTCAAAAGTGCTGTCATCTAATTTTGATTGTAAAACAGTTTGTACTGAGCCCCAGATTTGTTCGGTTATTTTCATTCTAAAATTACTTAATTTAATAGTTTAGTGATTGAGATTAATTATAATTAAACATTATACATTATTTTAAATAAAAAAACATTAAAAAACTGTATATAGTTTTATTATAATTAATTTGATTTTTAGGGATAAAAAAGGCTGTCATTTGTTATAAACAACAGCCTTAGTAATTTCTCAAAAAAATTGAGTAAGAATTACGCGTTAGCTTTGCTAACTTTAGCTGCCATTCTTGAAATGTTTCTTGAAGCGAAACCTTTCTTGAATACGTTTTTGCTTACAGCTTTGTGTAAACTAGCCATAGCTAGTTTAAAGTTTTTAGCGATAGCTTCTTTATCACCTGCTTCGATAGCTTTATCTAGGTTTTTCATGTGTGTTCTAGATTCGCTTCTTAGCTTTCTGTTAGCTTCGTTTCTTACTTCGTTTTGACGAACTCTTTTTTTAGCTTGTGCTGAATGAGCCATTTTTTGATTCTCCTACTTTCATTCGGTTTGTTTAAGTTTAGAGAGTTAATACTCTCAGCGAAACTGTCTGAAAACTTTTTCCAGAAACTTCAGCTCCGTAAACTGTAATATAATTAATTTTAGTAGAATAGTCAAGTTAAAAAAGTTTGTTTTTATATTGAAATATTTACATTATCGTACTATTCTATAAACTAAACATAGTAAACTAATCTATAAATATAAGGAATAATAAATACCATGAAAAAACTTCTACTAGTTTTAATCACTATAGCTCTTATTGTAGCTACGGCAGTTTATGCACTACCATCTGTTTTGACTAAGACAACTCAAAAGGCCTTATCTGATACTTTACAAACTGAAGTTACAGTTAATAATATTGAAGTATCTTTACTAGACGGTACTTTTTCTGTTCAAGGTTTAACTATTAAAGACTACCCTAAGTTTTCAGAAGGTAACCTTTTTGTTTTAAACAACTTAGTATTTACTTTTGACCCAATGTCTTTAATCTCAGATACGATTACTATTAAAGAATTAACAGTTGCAGGTATTCAACTAAACCTAACAGGTGGTTTAAAAGAAAATAGCATTAAAGAATTACAACATGTTTTAGCATTAAACGAGCAAGTTGCTAAACAAGAAAAAGCAGCTGAAGAAGAAGCTCATAAAAACGGAGAAGTTCAAGATCATTCAGGTCATGCACATGCAAAAAAAGAACTTAACTTAAGAATTGAACAGCTAAACATTAACGATATTGCAATTGCTGCAACAATCACAGATCCAATTGAGTTACCTAAAAAAGAGCTTAAGCTAGCAGGTTTAAATATCCAAAATATTGGTGGTGAAAAAGGTGTTAATGTTAACAACTTACTAAAAGATATTGTTGAGAATATTGACTTAGCAGTTACTTCAAAAATTGAAGAAATTTTACCAGCACAAAAAGTTTATGAAGATACAAA
>DMEM01000132.1 GCA_003450915.1 Alphaproteobacteria bacterium | reverse complement strand
ATAAAATAAAAAAAAGGAGCTACAGCTCCTTTTTTTTATTTTATTTTATTTTAACTACAATCTGAGATTCATAGTCAGCATCTTTAAAAGAAGATACTCTATCTATGTCTCTACCTCCATCTTTTGCTTCACTTGTATATTTATTTTCAATAGCCACTTTTATTTTACTATTCTTTTTCATCCAACCATATTCTATATCAATATGACCAATATCTAAAGCTTGAAAGCCAAGCTCATGTAAATCACAAGCTAATAATGTTGCAGCAGGGCCAAGCGCAATTATAAATAAAGACTCCTTATCTTGCTTTTTACAAAAATCAATAATTTCATCATATTTAGAATAAGCATGCTTAGCTGGACATAAAATTCTTTTTATAGATTTAGCATTGTCAAATAAATCATTTCCAACTCCTAGTCTAGAAAATTCACCTTCTACAAAGACTATATCTCGTTCATTCCATATTCTTTTCATATTTTTAAAGTGAGATACTGCAAAGCCTTTATCTTCAAAATCCATATAAGGTCTTGTAATGTAAGCATCTACATACTCCATATCCATATCAAACAGAGAATAAAGCCTCTCTCTTCTATCATCCGATGTTAAATAAAATCTCCAAAAGTCTCTACCTATTGAATCATTTAACCCCTCTGTCTTAACATATTTATCTAAATTCGCATATATGTCATGAATACCTATAAGAAGCCCTTCTCTTTTTAGTTTTAAAACATCTAATAGTCTTTTTGATAAATCATCTGACTGTTCTTGAAAATCAATATTTCTCCCTAAACATATTTCAAACTCTCCATCTCCTAACCTAGCCATAGACATTCTATTATTAACTATTAAGTCAACGCCTTTAGTCATATCAATTATTTTAGGACGTAAAGCTTTTGATTCGCTATCTTCATACATTGCATTCAATTTTTTTGATTTATTAGCCAACATAATCCTTTTTATTCTTTTCCCTGGTCTTAATTTAAACATTTTATATTTTCCTTTCTTATTTTCCTTGCATGGCATGCAATACTGCATACGCGCCGTTTGGTTTGTCTACTAGTTGTTTATGAGTTCCCTCTTCAACAATTTCACCATCATTAATAACCACGATATTATCAGCATTTACAATAGTTGATAAACGGTGAGCAATAACAAATACTGTTCTACCTCGCATTAATTTTTCCATTGCTTGTTGAACAACTTTTTCAGATTTATTATCAAGTGCTGATGTTGCCTCATCAAGAATAACAATTGGAGCATCTTTTAAGAAGGCTCTAGCTATTGAAATTCTTTGTTTTTGGCCTCCTGATAAAAGCACACCTCTTTCACCAACTTGAGTATCTAAACCTTCATCTAAAGAGCAAATAAACTCATCTAAGCATGCTGATTTTAAAGCCAACTGAAGCTTCTCTTCTTCATAATCCTTACCCAGAGTAATATTATCTTTAATAGTACCTGCAAATAAGAAATTATCCTGCAATACTATTGAAATTTTATCTCTCAAGGAGCCTAGACTAAAACCTTTAATATTTTCACCATCAATTAATACTTCTCCAGATTTAACATCATAAAATCTTGGTAGTAGATTAACAACAGTAGACTTACCGCCACCACTATTACCTACAAAAGCAGTTATCTTGCCTATATCTGCTTTAATGTTAATATTTTTTAGAACAGGCTTATCTTCTTCATACTCAAAACAAACATTTTTAAATTCAATTGATTTTTTGAACTCTTTAAGATCTTTAGCATTTTCTGAGTCTTTAATTTCAGGTTCTTGCTCTAAAATTTCAAAGATTCTTTCCATTGCTAATAATGAGTTCTGTACAGACGCAAAGTTATTACCAATTCTTTTAATTGGGTTATAAAGCATAATTAAGGCAGCAATAAATGATACAAACTCACCACCTGTAAGTTCATTGTTAACAATTAGAAAACTACCATACCAAATAATAATAGCAATACCAAAAGATACGCAGAATGTCATTGCAGACGGTAAGAATGCTGTTCTTTGAGTCATCTTCATAGTCAGTCTAAATAAAACCTTAATCGAGTCGACAAATGATGAAACTTGACTATTTTGCAAATTATATGAAGAAATAAGCTTATTACCAGCAAATGACTCCGAATAATGAGTTGTTAAAACCCCTGACTCAGCAACAGACTGCTTCGTAAACCTTTTAATTCTTCTTCTATATGTTGTTAAAGGATATAGAGCAAAAACAAGTGCTGTAATTGCAACTAAAGCCAATTGCCAAGAATGATAAAATAGAACAAAAATCAATGAAACCGATGAAAAAAACCTCACAGTAAAGGTTTTTACATTATTAATTAAACCTCCGCAAGCTAAGTTAACATCGCTTGAAAAACGTACAAAAATTTGACCTGACTGCATACAATCAAAAAACTTAGAATCAAAATTAACCAATTTTTTAAACATATCTGTTTGTAAATTATGAGTAATCTTTGTACCAACCCAAGTATTTAAATATGTTGAGACATAACCAAGCAAAGCCTGAACAAATGTAAAAGAAATAATAATTAATGGCACATATGTTGCCGACGCAACTGATTTTTCAATTAAAACACTATCCATAAAAGGTTTTAAAGACCAAGCAATAACAGCATCTAAACCACCTAATGGTATAGCAATTAATAATGAAATTAGAGCTCTTGTTTTATATGGCTTAACATATGGCCATATTTTTTTATACTGCACCACAGTATAACTATTCGAAAATTTTTCTTTTAACTTTTTAAACATACTATTTACTTACTTTTTTATTTAACATCTATTAGTTTTGTCCAGATATAATCATCTTTATTTAATCTATCAAACAGAGCGTCTGCCATATATTTAGTAACTATTTTTT
>DMEM01000013.1 GCA_003450915.1 Alphaproteobacteria bacterium | reverse complement strand
TTTTTTCTTTTCTTATAATGCACTTTCTTATCTTATGTTTCTAGTAGCTATTTGCAATATTTGTATATATTAAATTGATAATTAATGGGTTATAAGAATCAAAGGTTTTAATACAACAGTAGACGATAAAAGATTATTCATTCAGACAATGCCATATGTATAAATAAAGAGCCCAAAGTAGGGCTCTTTATTTTGCTTACAGGAGTAAGCGGTGAATTAACAACTTTGTTGTAGTACTAAATTACACTTAGCGTTAGAATGGCATCCAGCGATCGATAAATCTTGCACCCCATTTTTTCTGCTGAGCTTCATTTACTGAACCTTTACCGCCGTAGGCAACTCTTGCCTGGGCAATTTGGTTACTTGAAATGGTATTATTTGCCGACACATCTTCAGGGCGAACAATACCAGCAATAGTTAGTTCTTGCATTTCATAGTTAATAGAAACTTCTCTTTTACCTCTGATAACCATATCTCCATTTGGTAAAACTTGTGTTACAGTTGCTGCAATTGTAGTATTTAGAGAGTCTTTTCTATCTGTTGTACCAGAACCTGAGAAACTTCTATCACTATCAGTATTTAATAAACCACCAGAACCTAATGTAATACCTTTACCAACTAAACCATCTGTAAAATCAAGAAAGTTTGTTAAGCCTGCTTTTGAATTATTTGTTTGTTTTGCTGCTGTATTTGCAGAAGTCTCGGCACTAATTGCAACGCTTACATTAACAGTGATTATGTCACCTGCAGCTTTTGCTCTATTATCTTTAAAGAATCCTTTTGATCCGCTTACCCAAATAGAGCCAGGAGCTGATTTTTCAGGTGGATTTGACATATAGTCTGCAATAATATCTTTTGTTAAGTCATCTTGTAAAGATTCATTAATGTCACTTGTCTCTGGGTGTTTATAAGGAGAACAAGCCTGTAGTAAAACTAAAGATGCGATTAGTAGTGTTTTTTTCATATGCTTGTCTTTCTTATCTATTAACTTGTACTGTATTTTCAGCAACTACTTTTGCTGTTAAAATTTTATTACTTGCGATGTTTTTTACTTTAATAATGTCATTTTTTTGACCGTCTTGTAAAGCTTGTGCTTCTGATTCTAGTTTAATTCCAGGAACATTATAAACTACTTTAACAATTTTATTTTTACCTACCATAGGCTTTTCTCTTAAATAGTTAAAACGTAATTGCATGCCGGGTCTAATATTTCTTAAAGCTTCAAGGCCAACAGCATCGTCCATGTTTGTAATAATAGAATACGGAACTTTACTTTTGTTATAATCAATTAGCTTTAAATTGCTTTTGTTAATAATATCACCTTTATTTACAGTCATTTTTACAGTTACTACTTGAGTCTTTTCTTCTGCTCTTGCTGATAGGCTGTAGCAAAATATAGATGTAAAAATAAAGATAGATAATAAAATTATACGTTTTAGATTAATTGTCATAATAATAGCCTTAATTAGAATTTAGATTTGAGAAACACGTTCCATCATTTGGTCTGCTGTTGTGATAACTTTACTGTTTAGCTCGTAAGCTCTTTGTGCTGTAATTAAGTCAGTAACAGCTGTAATTGAATCAACGTTTGAGCTTTCTAAGAAGCCTTGTAGTAATGAGCCATAACCTGAATCCGCAGGGTTGCCATCAGTTGATGGACCTGATGCATCAGTTTCTGCAAATAAGTTGTCCCCTAAAGATTCTAAACCAGCTGGGTTTGTAAATGTTGATAAAGTTATTTGTCCTAGGTTTACAGAAGATCCATTAGTCTTAGCATTAACAACACCTGTTGAACTAATTGTAAGGTCTGTTGCGCCTTGAGGTACTGAAACTGCAGGGTCTAGTTGATAACCTAGAGAATTAACAAAGTTACCATTTGAATCAAGTTGGAAGCTACCATCTCTTGTATATGACGTTTCACCTGAAGGCATAGAAACTTTAAAGAAGCCTTCTCCTTGAATAGCCATGTCAAATGGACTTGAAGTTTTAACCATATCACCTTGAGTGTGGATTTTATAAACTGAGTTTACTCTAACACCTAAACCGATTTGAGAACCTGTAGGTAAAACTGTACCAGAACTTGAGCTTTCAGCACCTGCTACTGCTTCATTTTGATACACAAGATCATTAAAAGAAACTCTCGATGATTTAAAACCTGTTGTATTAACGTTAGCAAGGTTGTTTGAAATAGTATCAACGTTTGTTTGTTGTGCATGCATACCTGTAGCGGCTGTTCTTAATGCAGTTATCATGGTTATTCTCCTGTAATTATTTAATAACTTTAATTCAATTTGTTAATTCAGGGATATAGCTGCAAATAGCGTGCCAAAAAACAAAAAGATAGATAGAAAATAATTTATTTTAATTATTTTTCTTTTATTCTAAGTAATTGTTGCAATAGATAAATTTTAAGTCTATACTATTTGTATAAGTAGTTATAAGTATATAAATAATAAAACATAATTACTTAAAAAAATCTAAAAATGTGGTCTTTGACCTTAAAAACTAATAGAAATACTGATATTTCTTAATTATTGTTATCTCAAATGTATATAATATGTACGTATGATATTAAATAATAATTAAAATCTAAAAAAAAGGAATATGTTATGTCTCAAAAGAAAAATCAATTTGAATCAAGATTAAATAGCCAAATCGAACAACTAAAAAAACACGGTTATTCAGCTGAAGTTGTAATTAGAACAACTCCAGAGGCTACAGATATTATTAACTATGCTAGACTATGGGAACACATTATTGTTCAAGCTGATAGAAAAACTAGAGGTTATATGGCTAAAAGCTCAAGAGATGACTTCGATAAAACAAGAAGAGACTTTCAAGAGTGTATGTCTGTAATGTCAGAAAAAATACAGCAAGCTGCAGAAAGACATGATTTAGACCTAACAGGTACAAACTTTGTATCAAGAATTGCTCAAAGATATAGTATTTCTGAAAAAGTTAGAAAAAACCCACCTCAATCACAAGTAAAACCCGTTGAAATAGCTCAAGAGCCTAAAAAAGAGCCAGAAGTTAAAAAAATTGCCTTAGATGAGGTTGACGGATTGTAATAAATCTACTATAATTAGACTAAATAGTACTTACAAACTTTAGTAAGTGTTATTTAACGAACTAATTTTATAGCTGTTATAGCTTTTAGTTAAGTTATAACAGCTTTGTTATTTTATAAAGATTAAATAAAAGGAATAGTATTTTGGACTTTATCAAAACAGTATTATTTTCATTGTCAGTATTAGGTTGTGCACTATGGGTTGGAGCAATTATTCAAGCAAAAAATGATGAAAAACTAGAAGTTGCTTGTAAACCAGTTGGTTTCGCAATTAGTAAAATTCAAGTTGTTGCAACTGGTTTAATTGGTTATACTCCAAAATGGACATACTCAGCTAGAAGAGTTTTAGAAGGTGGTTGTTACTACTTCTTCTCAACATTCTTATTTGCTGATGAAAAAGGCATTGGCCAAGCTAACACTGGCGTTCATCACTAGAGAAAACTATTTATATGCCAAAAAATATTAAACAAAGAACTATTAAAAAGCAAGTTAGTGCCTCAGGCATTGGCTTGCATTCTAGTAATATAGTAGAGTTAACTTTAAAGCCTGCAAGTGTTGATACTGGTATTGTTTTTAAACGTACAGATATTGAAAACTCAGAGCTAATTAAAGCAAAACCTGAATCTGTTACAGATACAAGACTATCTACGCAGATAGGGACTAATCCCGCACAAAGAATCGGCACAGTAGAGCATTTAATGTCTGCTCTGTATGGCTGTGGAATTGATAATGTTATTGTTGAATTAAGCGGTCCTGAAATTCCAATTTTTGATGGTTCATCAGCTTCGTTTATGTTGCTAATTGACAATGCTGGAATTAAAGAGCAAGACGCTGATAAAAAATTCATTAAAATTATGGATCATGTTAGGGTTGAAGATGACGGTAAGTTCGCAGAATTTACTCCAAATGATATCTTTTCTCTAGATCTAGAAATTGATTTTAACCACCCAATTATTCCCAAACAAGCTAAACGTTTTGATATAACATCAAACTTTTATAAAAAAGAAATTGCAAGAGCTAGAACATTTTGTTTTCAAAAAGATGTTGAATATATGCAATCTATTGGTCTTGCTTTAGGAGGAGGTTTAGATAACGCTATTGTTATTGGTGACTTTGCGGTGCTTAATAAAGACGGTTTACGTTATAAAGATGAATTTATTCGTCATAAAATTTTAGACTGTATTGGTGATTTATACATGGTTGGTTATCCAATTTTAGGACACTTTAATGCTGAACTAACAGGTCATGGTCTAAACAATAAATTACTAAGAGAAATTTTTAGTGATGACAATAACTGGAAATTTATAACACTACCTGAGGATAGTTCATCAATTCCATTTATTTAATGGATAGTTTATTCAATTAAAAGTCCTTGTTGCTTAGTTATGTACTAGTTGTACACGTCCTTTGCAGCAGGGGCTTTTTCTTATTTAAACTATCACATTAAAACTACTTGTTAGTAGATAGGAGTTTTTTTATTGAAAATTAAGATAATAAAAAACAATTGCATGTCAGTTAAATTAGAACTATAATATTTATACAATATTTCAGTTTTACAGGTGGCTGTTATGCAATCTATAGAATTAAAACAAAGTTTTGGCTTTGTTAATGGTATAGAAAAGAAGAGTCTAAAAAATAAAGTAAAATTTTTACAAAATAAGTTAGTGTTACAAGTTTCTGAAAACAAAAAACATTCTGAGGTTGTACAGGATGCTTTAGATGAGGGAATAATTAGATTCTCACAATTTCTTATGAAGGATTACGGGGTTTTAATGTTTGAAACTTTACAAGGAGATAGGCTTTTTAAGCTTTATAACTTGGATGATTTTTTGAATTCAAAATTAGAGTTTTTAGGAGTTAGAATAAAACTTGAAAATGCTATTTTTGAAGATAAATCAAGACAGCTTTCTTTACAATATACTGCTGAATTAATTAATCGTCGAGTTTTGTGCGTGCAAAGTTGTAAAGTTGACTATCGTTTGATGTATTCTTTTAGGGATAAAATGATGCTTAATCATCTAAAACATTATAATTTTAATGAATTTGGGCTTGAGCTAGCTAAAAACTTACTTATGGTTTTTGATTATGATGATATATTAAGAGTTTTAAAGAATGCAGCAAATCAAAAAAATTCAAAATACTCGCTAGATCAATTATTAACAATTTTTCTCATGATGGTTCAGCATGGTTTCGAATATTAAATTATAAGGGCAAGCTGTAGTATCGCTTGCTTTTTATTTATTCTCAAGATTGGTAAGTGTATGAAAAATAATAAAACAAAAGTGTCAGAAAACGGGGTTTTTGCTATATACCAAAAGAAGGTACAACAACAAAAAACAGACATACATACACACACACACACTATAAAAAATAAAGATATAAAAAAGCGACTTTGTTAAGGTCGCTTTTTTATTTGTATAAATATTTTAAATTGATATGCTTTTAAGAATTAGGCATTTCACCTTTGATAGCATCAAGCACTTGAATTTGAGCAGACTCATAACCGTTAAATACATTTCTTTTAATTTGTCCACAAACTGTAACTTGCTCATTTAAACTATTTAATAAGAATGGACCAAGATCTGTTTCCATCGCTGAAAATACAATACCGTTAACTCTACGCTTTGTAAGATCTGTTAAAGTTATTCTAACATGCTTTTCGCCAACTACTTGAGCATAGGCAACGCGGCCTGTTACGGCAAACTTAGGTTCTGGATTTCCCATGCCATAAGGCTCAACCTTTTCAAGTTTGCTAATTAAATCTAAATTAGCTCCTCCCACATTTAAAACACCATCTAAAGAAATTTTAGGAACTAAAATTTCAGGATTTTTAGCAGCAGCTTTTTCAACGACTTCACAAAAACGTTTTTCAAAAGCTGGAATTTGTTCTTTATCAATAGAAAGACCTGCAGCCATACCATGACCACCACCTCCTATTAAAATATCTTTGCTTTTACGAACAATAGCTCCTAAATCAACACCACTAATTGAACGGCCTGATCCTTTACACACTTTATCATCAAGGGCAATAATAAATACTGGTAGGTTATATAGTTCTTTAATTCTTGACGCGACAATACCGATAACACCAGCATGCCAGTTTTCTCCTGCTAGTACCAATGCTTTGATATCTGGGTTTTTAGCAACTTTTTTCTCAGCTTGTAAAATTGCTTCTTCTTGAACTATAGTTTCAATTTCTTTTCTTTCTGCGTTAAGGTCATGCAGTTCAGCAGCAAGCTTATTGGCAATACTAATATTTTTTGTACTTAATAATCTTGAGCCTAAATCACAAGATGAAATTCTTCCTGCAGCATTAATTCTAGGTCCCAGAACAAAACCACAGTGATATGCTCTAGGGCGTTCATCAATGCCTGTAATATCAGCTAAAGCCTTTAGTCCAATATTTTGTCTAGTTGCAAGTACTTTTAATCCTCGATCAACTAAAACTCGGTTAATACCTTTTAATGGTACTAAATCACAAACTGTAGCAACGGCAACTAGGTCTAAAAGCATCTTCATATTAACTTTTGTATCGATCTGTCTATTTACAGCAACAGCTAGTAAGAATGCAACTGTAGCACCGCACAAATAGCCATACAGACCGTCTTCATCTACTCTATTTGGATTAACCATGCCAATACATTCAGGAATATCAACCTCACATTGGTGATGGTCTGTAATAATAATATCTAAACCAATTTCTTTTGCTACCTTCATACTATCAAAAGCAACGCAACCACAGTCAACTGTAATAACTAAATCATGACCTTCAGATTTTAACTTTTTAAATGCATATTCATTAGGGCCGTAACCTTCTGTCATTCTATCAGGAATATATAATGTTGTATCAATACCAATTGAATTGAAAAAGCTTGTTAAAATAGCACTAGCACATGATCCATCAACATCATAGTCACCAAAAATAGCAATTTTTTGTTTTTCATTAATTGCTTTAATAATTCTATCAGTTGCTTTTACCATGTCTTTAAAATGATATGGATCAGGCATATCAGCTAAAGAGCCTTCTAGGTAGTTCTTTGCATCATCAATAGAAACATCTCTATTTAATAAAACACGAGCGATAATTTCACTCACTCCTAATCTTTGTGATATATACATTATGTCTTTGGTATTTGGTTCTTTTAAATTCCAAATTTTTCCAGTAATAGATTGCATGTTTTTTCCTTAATTCTTGCTAATATTTATGATAGTATGATAATATCATAAATGAAAACAAAAACAAATATTAAAAAAATAGGTATTTTAAATGATGATTAAAAAAGGCGCAATGTTTGGTTTAGATGCTCGAATAGCGTTGGCAATATTTGGAGCTCTATCAGTTATTTCAGGTGCAGCGTTATATTCA
>DMEM01000061.1 GCA_003450915.1 Alphaproteobacteria bacterium | reverse complement strand
AAATATTCTCTCTAATCAAAAGATCAAGGTGATAAATAGAAGTAAATGCTACAATATATACTATATAACCAGCTAGACTTAGACCTTTTAGCTTGCCATTTATATCGTGTTTAAATAATATTTTAAACTGAGAATATTTCGTAATATCAGGGCCTTTAAGTATAGGTCTAAAGATTCTATATATAATATAATTAATAAAAAGAGCTATGAAAAATGAAAAGAAGAACCAGCCATTGTCATTTGCTAAAAGATAGAAAGAGTAATCATTTGCATGTAGGTAATTAAATAGTACATTTACCCCATAAAACGATAAAATCATTAAGCTAATACCAATAAAATCTTTTTTTGTAAACTTCATAAGCTTATTTCCCTTATATTTTTTCTACAATAACATAGGCTATTGCATAGTTTTTTTCATCAGATATTGAAATATGAATAGAGCTGAAATCAACAAGTTTTGATTTAGCAGTTTCAGATATTTCAACATATGGAGCTCCTGCTTCATTATTTAGAATAGAAATATCTTTAAAAGAAAGTTTTGAACCAATACCACAGCCAAAAGCTTTTGAAATAGCTTCTTTTGCTGCAAAACGTTTTGCAAGATAAACTTGTTTGTTTTTCTTAGCTTTTAAAACTTCTTGCTCTGACTCAGATAATATTTTATTTGCAAAGCCTTCACCTGGCTGAATTCGATTAATTTCACAAATATCTGTACCAATACCAATAATCATAAATATTACTCACTCATATCTTCAGTTGTTGAAAGAAACTTATCTTTAATTTGTTTGAATTTCTTAGCTCTTAGTTCTACTTTTCTTTTATGTAAAATAGCCTTACGAATTTCTCTAAACTTATCAATTTGATATTTTAAAACAAAGTAAAAAACAATAGACGCTATAATACCAGTAGGGATACCACCAACAGTCATTGGGTATAAAAAGTGCTCCCAATAATATGCAAGGTCTTCTATTAGATGGCTAAAATCAAATTTTATATTAGCAGTTGACTGGCTAGATCCATTACCTAAAATAAAGTTACCAAGGTTCAGCGACCACGCCCAAATTAAAGGAAATGTCCAAGGGTTACCAATAATAGTACCAATAATAGCACTTACAATACTTGCAGAAAACATATAAGCAAGTAGAATAGCTAGTAATCCATGAAGCCCCATATATGGAGTAAAGCTAACAAGAGCACCAAAAGCAAAACCTAAAGCAATTTTATGGCTAGATAGGGGCTTTCTTTTTAAAGATAGTGCTAAATATTTAACCCATGGAATAATACCAATGCTAGGGTAAATCCACTCAGCTATTTTTAGTTGAAAGTCACGCTTACTTTTGTGAATACCTCTTTTTCTTGTTTTTTTAATAACAAAAATATCGTATAACTTCATTTATAATTACCCCTGAATTCTCTCTATTTTAGCAACAGAATGAAGAGAACGCAGTTTAGACATTAAGTAGCCAAAGTGTTCGATATCTTTAAGTTCAACTTCACAATTTACGCCGTAATAATCAACACTTTGAGTTTCAACATTAAAATCAACAATATTAACATCAGCATTGAAAACAGTGTTTGTTAGCTCTGATAATACGCCTTTATTATTGATTAATAGGAGTCTAAGTTTAGTTCTGTAAACTCTTTCATCATCTCTTTGGTTGCTCCAAGAAACATCAAGCCATCTTTCAGGGTCATTTTCATATTGAGATAGGTTTTTACACATTCTGCTGTGAATTGCTATACCTTTACCTGTTGTAATAATTCCTGTAATTCTTTCACCTGGGATGGGGTTACAGCATTTAGCAATATTAACAACTAAGCCATCAATAATGCCATCAATGCCAATTTTAGAAGTTCCTGTTTGTGCTTTTCTATTAGATAGCTCAGCTTCCAATTGTTCAATGGTTTCTTCTTCTGTTATTTGTTTAATATCTTCAGGGAATAAGAACTCCATAACTGCTTTTGTACTTAAACGTGCTTGTGATAAAGCCTTGTAAACTTCATTAACTTCATCCCACTTATATTTTTCAGCAATAGGGCGGATAAGCTTATCTGTAAGTTTAACTTCTTTTTCTTTAAGAGCTTTTTCTAACATAGATTTACCATCGTTAATTTCAACTTCGCTTTCTTGCTCTTTAATATAACGATTAATAGCATTTTTAGCTTTAGTAGTAATAACCATTGAAAGCCAGCCTTTTGTAGGCTTAACCCCATTATTAGTAACAATTTCAACAACATTACCGTTTTTTAATTCTGTTCTTAAAGGAACAAACTTAGAGTTAACTTTAATAGCTTTACATTTATAACCAACTTCAGAATGAATTCCAAAAGCAAAGTCTAAGCCACTAGCACCTCTAGGTAGGCTAATTAAATCACCATTTGGAGTAAATACGAAAACTTCATCTCTGAATAATTCCATTTTAGTATTCTCTAAAACTTCATCAGCACTGTCTGCATCTTGTAGACCATCAATAATATTTCTTAACCATGCATATTGATTACCAGTAGTTAGCTCTTTTTTATCTGCAGAGTGTTTTTGTTTGTATAGCCAGTGAGCAGCAACACCAGATTCTGCAATTTCATGCATATGTTCTGTTCTAATTTGAATTTCTTCTTTGTTACCAAATGGACCAATAACACTAGTGTGTAAACTTTGATATCCGTTGGGCTTAGGGTTTGAAATATAGTCTTTAAATCTACCAGGCAAAGCATTGTATAAACTGTGAATCATACCTAATACTTCATAACATTTGCCTAAATCATCAACAATAATTCTATAAGCAACAATATCAGTTAGCTGATCAAAAGTTAGATTTTTGTTGATCATTTTTCTCCAGATAGAATATGGAGTTTTTGAACGACCTGTAACATCAGCATGAATATCACGTTTTTGTAATTCTTGTTGTAAATGAGCAATAACTTTACCAATTAAATTTTCTTGGCTCATTACAAACTCTGTTCTTTCAACTATTTTAGAGTATTCTTCAGGGTATAGAGTTTTAAAGCAGATATCTTCAAGTTCTGTCTTAAATTTGTAAAGACCGATTCTGTGAGCTAATGGAATATAGATATCCATTGTCTCTCTAGCAATTCTACGTTTTGATTCTTCTTTTTTCTTAAATTCAATAGTGCGCATATTATGCAGTCTATCAGCAAGTTTAACTAATAGAACACGAATATCAGAAGACATTGCTAAAAATAGTTTACGATAGTTTTCTGCTTGATGTTCATTTTTATCATCAAATTCAATTTTAGAAAGTTTTGTAACACCTTCAACCATATCTGCAACATCTTTGCCGCATATTTGTTCAATTTCTTCATAAGTTGCAAGAGTATCTTCAATTGTATCGTGAAGTAGAGCTGTTGCAATTGTTTCTTCATCAAGGTGAAGTTCTGTAAGCAAATCAGCAACTTCTAAAGGGTGTGTTAAGTATGGTTCACCAGACGCTCTTGTTTGGTTGCCGTGAGCTCTCATTGAAAATACATAAGCTCTATTTAATAGGGCAACATCAGCATTTGGGTTATACTTTTTTACTTTTTCAACTAATTCGTACTGTCTAATCATAATTTAAACCTTTTACTATAAAAATCTTTTTTTCTTTTTTATTCTCTAATATTTACATACACGAAAAATAAGCCGAAGCTTATTTT
>DMEM01000112.1 GCA_003450915.1 Alphaproteobacteria bacterium | reverse complement strand
CTAGGATTTGAATGTTCATGACAAATACCTCTCTAAAAAAGTTTTTGTTACTTATATTATATTCCTTATAATTATAAAATCAACCTTAGGTAATGCTTGGTGGATTTATTTAAGCTTTTTCCCATATTCTTGACTTAACAGGGTAAAAAGACGTTCAGCTTCAGACTCTTTAGAAACTTCAATTAAATAGATTAGTCCAGGTCTTGTGACATAAGGATCAGTTGTTTTTAAAAGTTGTAATACTGATAAAGCATTTTTTAACAGCAGTCGTTCTTCTATTTTAATAGAAGGAACAATATACTCATTGTTCATTAAGTTACTCATTTCAAAATCAGATTGTTTTCTGAAAATAAATAAGGTTTTATCGTTTGTGCTCTTCAATGTTTCTCTGCATAAGTTGTTTAGTTCTGCGATAGAAATTTTTCCAATGTTTTGTACATTCATGATTCACAATCCTTAAAAAAACGTAAGTTGTCATTTTCGACTTGGACATTCTAGGGATTTTTTGGACAAAAATCAATTGTAACTTAAAAAAAAATAGTGTAAAATCTAAAAAAATATCTAGACTAGTTAAATAATAAGGGAAAAAACATGTCAGAAACAAAGCTAAACACTCCTAAAATTAACGTAGAAACGTATAATGATGAGGCTGATAAGAATAGATCGTTAGAAGATCATACAAAAAGAGATTTTTTAGTAAAAGCAACCGCTGCAGCTAGTGCTGTTGGCGCAGTGGCAGCTGCCTATCCATTTATTTCAACTTTACAACCAGCAAGTAACGTTAAAGCTCTTGCATCTATTGAAGTTGATCTTTCAGATATTGAAGAAGGTGATGGTAAAGTTATTTTATGGAGAGGTAAACCTGTATTTATTCGTCACAGAACAGCAGAAGAGATTGCAAAAGTTAAGCAAGATGATACAAATACAGAACTAAAAGACCCTCAAAAAGATTCAGATAGAGTAAAAAATGAAAAATGGCTAATTGTTTTAGCTGTATGTACTCATTTAGGCTGTGTGCCTAATAATGGTGGAAACTTTGATGGTTGGTTATGTCCATGTCATGGTTCTCAGTTTGACTTGTCAGGTCGTGTTAGAAAAGGCCCTGCTTCAGCAAATTTAGAGGTGCCTCCTTATGAATTCATCAGCGATACGCTAATAAAGATAGGATAATATAAAATGAAAAAAGTTTTAGATTGGATTGATGATCGGTTGCCGGTTATTTCGGTAATGAAAAACTCAACAACAAAATATCCAGCTCCTAAAAATCTTAGTTATTTATGGAACTTTGGTTCTTTAGCAATGATGGCTTTAGTTATTCAAATAGCTTCTGGTTTAATTTTAGCAATGTTTTATAAACCAGATGTTAATTTAGCATTTTCATCAATTGAGCATATTATGCGTAATGTTGAATTCGGGTGGTTAATCCGTTACCTACATTCAGTTGGAGCTAGTTTCTTCTTTATTGTAGTGTATTTACATATGGCAAGAGGCTTGTATTATGGTTCATATAAAGGCCCGCGTGAATTATTATGGATTATGGGCTTAGTGCTATTCTTCCTTATGATGGCAACAGCGTTTTTAGGATATGTTTTACCTTGGGGACAAATGAGTTACTGGGGAGCACAAGTAATTACTAACTTACTTTCTGTAATTCCATTTATTGGTGATGATATTGTGATTTGGCTATGGGGTGGTTATACAGTTGGTGATCCAACATTAAACCGTTTCTTTGCTCTTCACTTTTTAGTGCCATTTATTATTGTTGGTTTCGTGCTTCTGCATTTATGGGCTTTACATGTTGCTAAATCAAATAACCCAACAGGGGTTGATTCAACTAAAAAAGAAGATTATATTCCGTTCCATCCGTATTATACGGTTAAAGATTTATTCGGTGTTGCTGTTTATCTTTTACCTTTCTTATTTATGGTATTTTATTTACCTGAATATTTAGGTCATGCAGATAATTATATTCCGGCAAATCCATTAAAAACACCAGCTCATATTGTTCCAGAGTGGTACTTTTTACCATTTTATGCAATTTTAAGAGCAATTCCTGTTAAAGAGCTTGGTGTTATAGCGATGTTTGGTGCAATTGCAATTTTATTTATTCTTCCTTGGTTAGACAAATCAAAAGTTCGTGCAGCAACGTATAGACCTATTTTTAAAGTTTTAGTAATTATATTCTTCTTAAACTTCTTATTCTTAGGTTATGTAGGTATGCAACCCGCTGATTTTGCTTATCATATAGGTTCATTTGAATTACCATTAGTATGGTTGGGTCGTTTGTCAGTTCTATATTATTTTGGATTTTTTATAAGCTTAATGTTTATTCATAAAATAGAAAAAACAACAGTGCCTAAAGAATTATTAGAGAAGGGGTTAGACAATGTTAAAAATAATGGCTAATTTTAGCAAATATTCAACTTATTCTGCGCTTTCACAGTGCTCATGTACTATCAGTACACTGCGCGCTATGCTCTCAAATAAAGCTAAATCTTTATCTAAAAGTAAGCACATTATTTGCGCAGTATTGGTCTTGGCGTTATCTTTTAATGCTAATGCGGCATCTAGCTCAATTTTTATTCCTCAAAATGAGTGGAGCTTTGAAGGTAAAGTTGGTACATACTGGGATTCAGATCAACTTTTAAGAGGTTATAAAGTAGCAACTCAGGTTTGTCTATCATGTCACTCGATGAAGTATTTTAATCATAGAGAAATGTTAAAATTAGGTTTTTCTAAAGATCAAATTAAAGTATTAGCAAAAGACTTAGAAATGGATATTAACTCTGCACTTTTCTCTGAGCTTGACCCTAAAGATGCAAAAGAGGCTTATGGTGTTGTGCCGCCTGATTTATCTATTATTACAAAAGGTCGTCCAGATGGAGTAAACTATGTAAAAGCTTTAATGCTTGGTTATGAGGAAACTCCTGAAGATTTTGATGGGACAAACTATAATAAGTACTTTGCTGGTAATAATATTGCCATGCCTTCTCAATTAGAAGATGGTATGATTGAATACTTTGATGGTTCATTAGAAAATAAAGAACAATATGCAAAAGATGTAGCAGCATTTCTAGCATTTGCAGCAGACCCAAAACGTATAGAGCGTCAAAATCTAGGAGTAGGTGTTTTATTCTTTGTTATCATGTTTGCAATACTAACTTACTTGACAAAGCGTCAAATCTGGAAAGACGTTAAATAGCTTATTTTGAGTTTATTCTTTTATCTTTAAATAGCTCATGTACTATTAGTACACTTTACTATTTAAATTTTAAAACAATAATTCTCAAACTAAACTATTTAGTATTATAAAGATAGCAGGTCAGTAGGCCTGCTTTTTATATGAAAAATAATCATAAAGTTACTTCACTTATATATGCGATATGCACTTCATCATTTAAATCTTAAAACAATAACTTTAAAACTAAACTATTTAAAATTTATAAAAGAGTGGGTTAGTAAGCCTGCTTTTTTATAGCTTTGTTAAAAAAATCT
>DMEM01000212.1 GCA_003450915.1 Alphaproteobacteria bacterium | reverse complement strand
AAAGATGACGAGATCATAAAAATAGTTGGAACAGCATAGCCAATAGCTGAAACTTTACCCATAACTTTTGAATACTCTTTTTCTCTTTTTAAAGCTTTTAGAGTATCGTGAATAAAAGCAGTTGAAGTTCCGCTCATACAAGCAACGCCCAAACTAAAGAATACAGAGCCTATAATTAGCATAATTAAATTATTTGCTAATAAGTAATTTAATGTAGAGATTATAAAAAATATTCTTGATAGAACAATAGTTTTTTTATGCCCTATTTTATCTGACAAATAGCCTGAAGGAATCTCAAAGAAAAATGATGCAATACAGCCAAAAAGTAAAATCCAACCAATATGAAATGCTTCAACATTTGCAATAGTTAAATAATACACACTTAAAATAGCCCCATAAACTCTCTTATCTACAACAGAAAGTGCTGCAAACTTCCAAATATTTTGAGCAATTTTTTTCTTTTGCTCTAGCGTATAATTCAATTAACTTCCCCTTTTTAATACTATAGTAATAATATATACATACAACTATAAAATGACAAGAAAAAATATAGATATTTGAATTATAACCAAAAAACATTAGAGTATGTCAGGAAAATATTATATATAGCTAACATAAGTCAATAACCTTTTTCCCGATTTATTACACTATAACATACCGGCTAGGGAGATTATCTTATGAAAGTTCACGTTAGAATCCAAACAAAGAAAGATCTTGTTGATCTTGCAGCTTTTAGAGCGTTTGAATCAGCATACGGTAAAAATTCCAAAGTAGATTTACAGTTTGCCCCCGATAACAGAAATATTGAACTTATTTATGTGGAAAACTGTGTAGGTGACAATATCACAGTCTACTGGAGAAGTGGCCTATGTACAGATTACTGCTTCATAGAATATGATGGGCGTAGAAACATTTTATACAATGAAAATAGCCCTATTGGCGCTATTATTGCTGGATTACTAAATAAAGACGATGAAAATTCTGAATTTAGAGCAATTAAAGAAATACCCACAAATTTTGAATATTGTGAATATATTTCTTTTGAAAGTCTTAATTTAGATCGTCCATGGATTGAACTTGAAGGTGTTAATGTACCTGTATTTTCACACTAACTTAATTTTAAATAACGAAAAAGCCTCCTAATTTAGGAGGCTTTTGTTTATCTATTACCTTTTTTTACATACATTTGTTTATCTGCTAATTGAATTAGATCTTCTGCATTATCTGTATCAACCGGATAACTTGCTAAACCAATTGAACCTGATATATTAATAGCATTATTTTGATAGTTAATTTCTCGTTCTAGCTCTTGAGTAATTAGTTCAATTTTATCTTCTGCCTGTTTTTTCTCAATACCTAATAGAAGGATACAGTATTCATCACCACCAAGTCTTGTAATTAAAGATTTATCCGGGAACAAGTCTCTTAATCGGTCTGCTACTATTTGCAAAACAAAATCCCCTGCTTCATGTCCATATGTATCATTTACTGGTTTAAACTTGTTCAAATCAATAAATAATAAACTCAAAATCTCATATTCTAGCTTAGCTGTTTTAAGGGATGTTATAAAGGCATTTCTATTTAACAAGCCTGTTAAAGCATCTGCACTTGCTACATTTTTTCTATAAGATTTTGCAACACTTCTTAATACTTCAGGTTTAAATGCCAAAAGTTTTTCTTTATCTTCTAAAACTGCCTTTAACGATTTAACGCTAATGCCTAAAGCATTTGCCGTTTTCTTTACGTCAGAATTAAAGTTTTCTAAAGTGTTTGCAACGATATCCCTAGTTTCTTCTACATCATCAATATTTTGACTAGACTTAACCAAAAAGTCTAAATCTTTACTTGTTTTTCTTGCAGATCTAATTTTACTAATAGACATAATTAAAGAACCTAATGTAATCAATATACCTGCAATAATTACTGGAGTTGTTACATTTCTTAAAGTTAAACCCGTTAGGATTGCTGTTGACCACTCCCAAAATAGTGTAGCCACAAATGTTAGAGCACCAAGTGCTAAGAAATTCTCTGTTTTAATCTTTTCGGTAACTGAAAATTCAAAGAATCTTAATGGAGCATACATAAATATCCCCATTACAATACCTGAAAGAATTGTTCTATAATTCATAAAATCATCAATAGTAATTAAATATTTTACTAAATCATGAGAATTAGGAGCTGATGATGCTAAAAGACTTAAAATTGTTATAATAAATAAAAATAATATACTAACAATAAACATAACATAACCAATAACTCGACACCTTGACTTAATATCTTTGTCTTCTGTTGCTTTTTTATGAGGGCGATGGTACTCGGCAACAAACATTCTTAAAGTTTGTAAAAAACCTGCTAAAAATATTAATATGTAAGCCTTAAATGCTTTTTCTGGCTCAATGTTATAGGCAACTAACAAAACTCCAGATGAAATAACTACTAATCCTAAAGCTTGGGTTTTATTTATCCCCCTCATTAAAAATACATAACCAACTATAACGCCAAATATAACACTAACTTTTCTTAAAATTGTAGCTTCTGTTGCACTCATAAGACCAAATAGGTTTAAAGCAACAAAATAACCAACAATCATAATTATACCATATACCCAGGTATCAATACTTCTAAAGGTTTCTTTAGAAAGCTTGCCATCTTTTGCATAAATAAGTAAACAAAACGAACAAGTAATAAAGGTTACAAATGCGAATACTAATTTATTAACGTTCAATGTTTGAGTAACATAGCTCATATAAACATTACTGCCGCCCCATAAAACTAAAACTGTAAATAACCCTTGAACCCAGCCAATATACTTTTCAGGAACTTTAAACATTTTGCATATACCCCCTATAAGCTAAAAATAGTAATATTAGAATTATACTACCTGCAATAAATACTACAGTTTTCCAAACTTTTTTTTGCTGACGAACCTCTAACAATCTATCAAGTTCATCCTGGCGGCGTTCTTTTTCAATAAACTGATTAATATTATTAAGCTTATACATTGCCCTCTCGCACATAGGGTAACTGTTGCGTTTTTCTTTTATATTGCTCATTTTCAACCTCTAAAATCTATTTTATTTTTATAATATTTTACACTAAAAAGTTTATTTTATCAATATCTCAAAAAAATAAATCATACTCAAGGAAATGTATATGCAGTGAAAAAATAACTTTTGAGTACTCTATTTAAGGTAAAAAAATTTCCCATTTACTAAGGCCTTGTATGATTTTATACATAACGTGTAAATGGGAATTTTTTTAACTTAAAGAGTTACTTCAAAAGTGGTGACCATGTTGGGTCAGATGCATTCGACGTAGTTTCAATTTCTCTAAGATTATAACCTGTTAGATCAATTCCGTAAATCTTGTTAACATCCCCTACTTGACGTGAGAATATAATAACACGACCATTTGGAGACCAACTCGGAGACTCATCTAAGAAACCTTCTGTTAATAGTCTCTCTTCATCGCCATCAACATCAATTACACCAATATGGAACTTACCTCCCATTTGCTTAACGAATGCAATCATATCACCACGTGGTGACCACACAGGAGCAAAGTAACTACCACGACCATATGTTAAACGTTTAACATTATTACCGTCTGAATCCATGATAAATAATGCAGGACGACCTTGTCTATCAGAGTTGAATACAATCTTCTTACCATCTGGTGAGTATGATGGAGATGTATCAATTCTTGGTGAGAATGTTAGACGCTTGATTTTTCTGCTATCAAGGTCCATTTCATAAATCTCTGAGTTACCTTCTTGGTCTTTTGTTAAAGTCATAAGTAACTTTTCTCCATCTGGTGAGAATCGTGGAGAAGAGTTAAGACCTCTAAAGCTACCAACAATTTCTTGTTGACCTGTTGTTAAATCTAGAAGATAAACCCTAGGACGACCATTTGCATATGATAAGTAAGCTAACTCTTGTTTAATTGGTGAGAACCTTGGAGTTAATACTATGCTTTTACCATCTGTTAAACATTGTTGAGATGAACTATCTTGGTTCATAACACATAGTTGTTTAATAGTTTTCTTACGACCTCTTGCATCAGTAATAACATTTTCACCAATATAAGCAATTCTTGAAGTAAAGTAACCTTTTTCACCTGTTAAAGATGTGTAAATATCATCACTAATTCTGTTAGCAAGGTGTCTCCAGTACTTAACCTGAGCTGTATATTTTTTACCAATAGTCTGCTTATCACTGTAAACATCAAACAAGCGATACTCAATTACAGCTTTTCTGTTAATAACATCAACATCATCACCTTCTAACTTTGAAGAACCTGTGAATAAACCTTCAACTTTAATTGGCTTCCATTGTTCAAAGTTAGGACCATCTTTTTTCAAAGATTCTTGAGACTGTAGAAAAGCATCTCTATCTACAATGTTGAATAAACCTGATGATTTTAGGTTTTTCTCAATAACTTTTGTTATATTATAACCTAACTGATTATCAGCTGCATTATCACCTTGTAGATCTGTTAAAGCTAAAGGAAGTGGTTTTGTGTTACCTTCATCAATATCAATTCTAACTAAAGCATTTGCATTAGCTACAAACAGTACACTAGATAGTGCCATTAGTATTTTTTTTGTTTTCATTTTTCTCACCTTTTATTTTGTTTTCTTATCGTCTGAATCGTAGTTCGATAGTTTTGTAAATTTCATACTTACCTGATGGTATTGGTAAAGGGCTGGCTTTTCTAATTGCTCGTTGTAAGCTTCTATCAAAGTGTCCTTGACCTGATGATTTTACAATTCTAACTTTACGAACCGTACCGTCTCTATCTAGTGATAGCCTAACGATAGACTCTAATTTATTCAAGCGGTTTGCACCTGCTGTAACATACCAGTTGTCTTGAATTACTTTTCTGATTTTAGCTATTTCTAGCTGATCAATATCATAAACTGTAGGCTCACCCTCTTCATCTGATTTTACCGAAGGTTTTTCTTTTGTATCTAAGTTTTCAATAAAATCTAAAGTACTTAAAAAGTCATCTTCTACTTTACTTGGTTTTGCCTTTTTATTATTTGACTTAACCACGTTTTTCTTTTTCTCAGTTTTATCTAATTTTTCAGGACGTCTATTGGACTTTTTAGCAACTTGCTTTTTCTCCTGTTTTTTCTGAGGCTTTTTCTTTTCAACTTTCTTTTTCTGTTTTACAACTTTTTTAGCTTTAGTTTTTTTAACAACTTTTGTTTTATGCTTAACTGCTTTTTTAACTTCTTGCTTTTTCTTAGCTGCATACTTTGGAGCCGCTGACTGCTGTGATTTTACAGGTTTGGGCTTAGCAGCAGGTACATCTTTTTTAGCTTTAGAAGGAGCTGAAACTATTTTAACATTAATTTGTTTAATTTCTTTTTCTGGCATAACAAAAGTAGGAAGTTCCAACATAACGAAAATCCCTAAACAGAAGTGCATAAGTAGTGATAAAACTATTCCTCTTCTCATATTTTGCTTTTTATACCTTTTAATTTTTGTTTTTTATTTGTTTTGTCTTGTTTAACTAGGAACTAAATTTTTGAAAAATAGTTTTTTATTTTATTAGCTAAAATAGTTTAGTTTTAGATGAGTTTTTGTTTTATTTATAAACGAAGTGTAGCTGAAACTACATGAGAGAATAAATAAAACAAAAAGTCGCTAAAAGTATCTATTTTCGTGGTTCTGTAACCATTCCTACATCAACTAACCCTGATGATTGAAGTGAAGACATAACCGTCATAACTGCACCATATGGAACTTCTTTATCTGCTCTTAGTAAGATAGCTGCGTTTTGGCGAACCTTTTTAATTGCTAATAATTTAGTTAGAAGCTCATCTTCTTTAACCTTTGCTGTTCCAACATAAATAGCACCATTCTTTTTAATCGCAATTTCAATTGGATCTTCTTCTGGTTTCATTTCTACGTTTTCAACTTCAGGCAGGCTAACTTGAACGCCTTGTGTTAACATTGGTGCTGTAATCATAAATACAATTAAAAGAACTAACATTACATCAACAAATGGTGTAATATTAATTTCAGTCATTGTGTTGTAACGACTTCTTCTATTTGAATTTTTGCCCATCGACGACATTGCCATAATTAAAATTATCCTATTTAAAAATTAGTTTGTAGACTTTCTAGTCTGTAGCTCTTCTTTGTTTGTTAGTTTTTTTGCTTTGAACGATTGCTTCTTGTTCTTGACGATCTAGAATTGTTGTAAATTCTGCTACAAAGCTTTCTAAACGCATGATGTATCTGCCTAGTTCTGTTGAAACTTTGTTATAAGCAATAACTGCAGGAATAGCCGCTAGCAGACCAATAGCTGTAGCAAGCAGAGCTTCAGCAATACCTGGAGCAACAACTGCTAATGATGTATTTTTAGTAGCCCCAATTGTTGTAAATGAGTGCATAATTCCCCAAACAGTACCTAATAAACCTAAGAATGGAGCTACTGAACCAATTGTACCTAAGAAAGGTAGGTATTTTTCTAGCTTATCGATTTCTCTTGTCATAACTACAGACATAACTCTTTCAACACGTTCTTTAACGCCAACTTGCAGAATTCCTGTAACTTCAGCATCTTTATCTTGTGCTAACTCCCACTCTCTTAAACCTGTAACAAAAACTTTTGCTAATGGGTGATCTGTATCTTCTGGGCGTACATTTCTATATAAATCTTGTAAGTTTTGTTCTCCCCAGAATGCTTCCTCAAATTTATCAGCTCTTTTTTTAACGATTCTTAAATTTCTCATTTTTTCAATGAAAATTGCCCATACTAAAACAGATAAACCTGCTAAAGTTATCATAATAAATTTAACAAACCATGTTGCTTGAAAGAATAATGAGAAAAAGTCTAATTGATTTGCCACTTCAAGTGTTTGTGTCATATTTTACCACCTTTTTATGCGTTGTATATATTATTGTTTAATTTGAAATACTTACAATATCTCATGTTGCAAACATAGCACATTTCAAGGAATAATTCAAATATATTCTTGTAAAAAAAATTGAAAAGTGTATAATAATCAACACATAGATATTCTAAAGAAAAATATTCAACAAAATTTGAAAATTATTAAGGAAAAATTAATGACAAGAGTAAGATTTGCGCCGTCTCCAACAGGGAAAATCCATATCGGTAATACAAGAACAGCACTATTAAACTACCTGCATGCTAAAAAAACAGGTGGCACATTTATTTTAAGAATTGAAGATACTGACTCTCAACGTAATGTTGAAGGCTCAGAAGCAAGACTTATTGAAGACCTAAAATGGTTAGGCATTGTTGAAGATGAAGGAACTGTAGCTGGTGGTGATTATGCTCCATATAGAGACAGCGAAATTATTGCAACAGGTATTTATGAAGAAGTTATCGCAGACCTTAAAGCTAAAGATCATTTATACGAGTGTTTTGTTTCTCAAGAAGAATTAGACATTATGAGAAAAATTCAAACATCTCAAGGTAAAGCTCCTAAATATGATAATAGACACAGAAATTTATCAGAAGAAGAAAAAGCAGCATTTATCGCTGAAGGTAGAACACCTGTTTTAAGATTTAAAATGCCAGAAAAAGAAATTAGCTGGAATGATTTAGTACGTGGCGAAGTTAAATTCCACACATCAAACTTAGGTGGCGACCCTGTTGTGGTTCGCTCAAACGGTATTCCTGTTTTTGCATTAGCAAATGCTATTAATGATGAACTTCACAAAGTGTCATTAGTTATTAGAGGTGAAGATCATACAGCAAACACAGCTCAACAAATAGCTATTTATGAAGCATTAGGCTATGATATTCCACAAATGGCTCATACTCCAATGTTATTAGATACTGATGGATCTAAATTATCAAAAAGACTTGGATCTTTAGGTATTAGAGACCTTAAAGCTGAAGGTTACCTACCACAAGCAATTACTGGCTTACTTGCAAGTTTAAGCATGGGTTCAGAGGCTCCTGTAGCAGCTGAAATAGAAGAATTAGCTGCAAAATTTGATTTAGCGAAAATGGGTAGAAACTCTGCAAAATTCGATATTGAACAAGTTAAAAGACTTAACGCTCAATTTATTCAAACTTTAAGCTATGAGCAAATTAAACCTTACTTAGATGGTTTTATGCCTGAAACAGATATGTCTGAAGAAAAGATCGCACTATTCTGGGAAGCTATTAAAAAGAACATCACTTTACTTTCAGACCTTAAAGCAGAGTTTGACCTATGCTTTAACAAAAAAGGTGATGAAGTTGTAGCTGAAGAAGATAAAGAATTTATAAAGCAAGCTTTAGAAGTACTTCCTGAAAGTTTTGATGAAACTACATGGAAAACTCTAACAAGCACTTTAAAAGAGCAAACAGACAGAAAAGGTAAACAACTATTTATGCCTTTAAGAGTTGCGATTACTGGTTTTGCCCACGGACCTGAAATGGGACCATTACTAAACCTAATGGGTCGTGAGATTGTAAAAGCAAGATTAGAGCAATCTTTATAAGTCTAAAAACATTGTAAAAAAGAAAAAGCAGCCTTAAAACAGGCTGTTTTTTTACAGCCGTCATCCCGAACTACGATCCGGAATCTCTGATTTAAATGCTGTACTTTACCTCTGAGATGCCAGACTAAATCTGGCATGACATGTATTTATATATAATCAAGACAAAAAAAGAGGAGGCCCTAATAGGCCTCTTTTTCTTCTTCGCTTACAATCTCTCGCATATATAGAACCGCTAGACCTAAAAAGCCTGCAGATCCTAAAATAGCAGAAGAAATTACAGATATCCCCTCTATAAAACAGACTAAATATAGTGAAAAACCCATTAGTCCAACAATAACAATACAAATACTATTAAACTTTATTCTGTCGAGCTTGTTCTTGACATCTAAGTAGCCGATAAAAATAAGTAATAACAAAGCACCGAGCCCTAGCATATCAGCAAGGTTTGCACTAGAGGACTCAGCTAAATTATGAGTTGTTTTCAAAGAAACGTTAATATATATAGCAACCCATGTCATAATAATAAATAAGCATTTAACAATGTGCATAACATGCTCCTAAAGATTTAAACTGAAATTAAAGTACATCTATTTATCTATTACTTCACAATTTTTTACCTGACATTTTGAAATGCTTTTACTCTTAAGAGCTGTCAGCCAAATAATTAAGTTATTATCTATAAAGTTATAGATTTTTCGTAACGTTTGACAACACAACAAGGAAACAACACCATGGGCATGCTAAAAGCACGCATTAAGGACACAAAAAAGAGCAATCAAAATGAGGTTGCTCGCCTTAAAAAGCTAATTAAAGACTCTAAAAAGAGCAAATAATTAATTTTAGTAACTATCCTGACGAAAGAAGCCCCATTACTGGGGCTTCTTTTTTGATTCTATATAAGCCTTTCCCATATCAAAAAAGATATGACCTATGTAGAAAATAATCGCTTTACTTATCATAATAGCTATAAAACCATTAATGCTATACAGCCCCACTGACTTAACAATGTCAAACTCTAAGAGCAAAAGATAGTTTAAATAACCCGTTTGATAGATGATGATATAAAAAACTACACTAAGGCCAATAATATTAACCAAAGCATAATACCAAATTTTTCTTAAGCAGTTTTTATTAAAAATACTATCTACTAAAGTAATGAATATAATAGCGATAAAGCATGCTATCGATTCTTTAGTAAATATAAACAGAGGAACTTCTAGATATTTGAAGTCAGCAATTTCCGGATTGTCAAAATAAACCCCTGTTAGCAAATATACCAACATAGCGTTTGCTGATTCAAATACAGATGAAACCACCGCTTTTCTATTAAATGCCATAAGTTAATCCTTAAGCATTTTAATGCTACTTAATTAACGTACAAATAGCCTAAACCAATAGAAATAACAAAGGTAATCAACGAATACACTGCAATATGCATTGCTGTATAATGTTTATTAAGCTCTCTTAAAATTTGCCAAATACACAAATAGAAACAGGCAAATCCTACAATGGAAATGGTACTTGCCATTGAAATATCAAACAATGAATCTAAAGATGTAAATCTAGCAACTTCGTTAGTAATTCCGATAGATAAGAAAAATATTACAGAACCAACAACAAACATTACTAATATCAACTTAATAATTTTAGAATAACTTACCTTACTGATCGTATTCATACATCCTCCTCAACTTAAAAAAGTGGGATTAACCGAATTTAGGTTTAATTTATCTTCACCATTAACTCAGTAGTGCAACAAAAATACCTAATAAAATTACTGAACTTGTAACAGAACAGGCCTTAAAAAAAGATCTCAACTTTCTATTTTCACCTCCTTTTAAACAAAAATGAGCAAAAATAGAATGAAGATTAAATGGTGCTACAATAACAAATCCCAGAAAAACCTCCCAAGATAGCCCAGTACTGATCAACTGATAGCTATAACAAGGTAAAATAACGGATGTTAGAGCCATAAGGAAAGGGATTGAGTCTTTATCTTGATAGCCCCAAATACTTGCATTTGAAAACATGTTTCCTCCATGAATAAAAATAAATACTATAAAACGTAAAAATGTTAATAGTTTATATAACAATCTTTTAATAATTTTTCAACCACAATATCAAAAAAAAGAGATGTATAAAAACAACTCTTTTTTATATTAACTAATTAGTTTGACTAAATTTTAAACCTAGATACTTGCTCATCTAAAGAAACGGCTTCTTTAGCAACATTATTTGAAGTTTCTGTTGATTCATCAATTTTTTCTGATGCTTCTTTTACTTGGTTACTAAATGATTCTACCGTTGAAGAAATTTCTTCCATTGCTGCAGATTGCTGCGCTACAGAATCTGATACTAAATTAGCATTTGATGAAATACTGTTAATAGCACCTATAATATTAGATAATGATTTATCTGTTAAAGAAATATCAGACTCTAATTGTTGAGTAATTTTATTAATTTCATCTGTTGATTTATTTGCAATACCGGCTAATTTACCAACTTCATCGGCAACAACTGCAAAACCACGACCGGCATCCCCTGCTCTTGCTGCTTCAATTGCTGCATTTAATGATAGTAGGTTAATTTGATTTGATATATTAGAAATAACACTTGTAACAGAAGTAATTTCTTTAGAATTCACTTTTAACTGGCTCATTGCCGTATTTGCCTTTTCAGAAGACTCTTCAATATACTTAACACTATTTACAGTGTCATTTGAATTTTCCTGAATTTGACTAATCATTTCTGATGAATCAACAATAGCTATATTAATTTGCTTAATTGATTCTTGTTGAAATTTACCCATATCATTAATTGTTGATGACCCTTCACTCATCTTTTCTGCTGAAACTAAAATATCTTTTGATGACTCTCTAACAGATTTAATCAACTCTTTTAGTTCTTTTGTAGATATATTGAACTTATCTGCCATTTCAGCTATCTCATCTTCGCTTTCAATTCTTACAGTCTTTGATAAGTTATAATTCGACAGCTCATTAATTCCTTTTTCTAGACCTTTTACTGGCTTTAAAATACCCTTAACAATAACTAAAGCAAACACAATATTTATTGATAGAACTATTATTAACAAAAATATTACAAATACTAACTTATTAAATGCACTATCTGTAACTTGAGTCATTACTTGTTTCATATTATCTCTAATGTTATCTTCAATTACTTTTAACTTATTAATTTTCTTTGTAATTGTATCAAACCAATAACTACCATTAACAGATTCGATATTTTGTTTAGATGTTGCTAGTTTTCTCATTCTTGCTACTTCATTTGTATCACGTCCTGCTAGAGTATTTTGATAAAAAGTTTTTTCACTTGGTGTTGCATACATATTAAATACAACTAATAAAGCATCTTGCTTGTTAATTAAGCCAATGAACTTATTATAAATTGATACATTAAAAGCCCCTGACCCAAAACCAATACCTCCAATTGCACGCTCTTGCCCTGCATATTCTTTTGACTGCATTAAGGTAATATATTTAGCAATATAATTTGTAATTTCAGAGTTGGGACTTAAACCTGCCATTTCTCCAACAAGAGTTAATAAAGAGGCAATAGTCCCTGTATAATACTTTACCATTTCAGAGCCTTTAATATCTCCACTTGATACATTAGACCTAACTTTATTAAGATCTAATAGTCTTCTTTCTGCATCTTGAATAGCAACTAAGAAATTATTTCCATATTCTGATTTAGGAAAAATACTTATAGCATTTGTAAAGCTTTTATATTTTACGTCTGTATCTGATTTTTGTTTTTCAAGTTTTCTAGCAACAGGTGTTCCTCCTTTGCCGTTTAAGTATAATGCAGAAAGACCTCTTTCTTTTTGTAGTTCATGAATAACTGCGGATATATCAGGAGCAAGATTTGTAAGCTTTTCTAATTTTTTTGATTCATTTAAAGTATTTAAACTATCAACACCTATAAACATAGAAAAGCCAAATATTACTATTATAGGAAAAATAAGAAGAGAAAGAATTTTAATTTTTAGATTTTTTTTTATTTTTATCATTACTGCAACATCCCTTTATTTGCATATTTATTATTGTTATATCCTACCT
>DMEM01000003.1 GCA_003450915.1 Alphaproteobacteria bacterium | reverse complement strand
AATAGCAGAAATTAATAATGACCCTCGTTTAACAGGTCCTAAAGTTGAATTAACAGAAAAGCCTAAAGAAGAAGCTTCTGTTGCAGTTAATGAAGACTTAATAGCAGAAATTAATAATGACCCTCGCTTGTCAGGTCCTAAAGTTAGTGCAAAAGGTATTCAAGTTGAAGAAACTATTGAGGCAATGCCTGAAAAACTTAAGCGTAGGGGCGATGATAGACGCAATGGTTCTGAGGAAAGAAGAAAAAATCCTAGAAGAAAAACAGAGAACGCAGAGACAACAATTAGGGTTGAAACAGGTCGTTTAGATCAGGTTATGAACTTAGTAGGAGAATTGGTATTAGCGAGAAATTCTCTTATTCGCCAGCTTAAAGCCCCAGAAAATCAAAATGCACTAAGTCAAATTGAGAATGTTGGCTTGGTTCAAACAAACTTGGATTTACTTTCTAGAGTTACAAAAGATTTACAAAAATCAGTATTGCACACACGTATGCAGCCTATTAAAAAGGTATTTGATAAAATTCCTCGTCAGGTTAGAGAGTTAAAATCTAAACTAAATAGAGAAGTTAATTTAATTATTGAAGGTGAAATGACAGAGGTTGATAAAACTTTAGTTGAAGAGCTTTCTGACCCAATGGTTCACTTAATTAGAAACGCATTAGATCATGGTATTGAATCAAAAGAAGATCGTGTAGCTGTAGGTAAAGATCCTGAAGGTACTTTAATTATTAGAGCATACTATGAAGGTAACAATATTGTTATTCAAGTTGCTGAAGATGGTAAAGGAATGGATGCTGAAAAACTAAAAGCAAAAGCTATTGAAAAGGGTATTCTAGATGAAAACTTAGCGGCAAGTATGTCAAATAAAGATGCTTACCGTTTAGTTTTAGAGGCCGGTTTTTCAACAGCTGAAGCAATTAGTGATGTTTCTGGACGTGGTGTTGGAATGGATGTTGTTAATTCTAAAATTTCAGCGATTAAAGGTTCAATTGATATTGACTCAGAAATAGGTAAAGGAACAACAATTTCTATCTATGTTCCATTAACTTTAGCGATTGTACAGGCTCTTGTTGTTCGTGCAGGATGTGAAGGTTTTGCAATTCCAATTGGTGCTATTTCAGAAGTTGTAAATTATGAAAAAGATGCTGTTCATGATATTAGAGGTAGTGATGTTGTAGAAATTCGTGGCGAAGTTATTCCGTTATTCTATCTACAAGATCTAACTAAAAAGTCAGGAATGGATATTAAAGAAGGCTCTGTTGAGGAGGTTATTGCTAAAGCAGGTGTAGGTCAAGGTACAGCTCTGGCAAAATCTATTATTGAAGGTAGATCAAGCCACAGTGAAGGTTATATTATTATAGTAAGAGATGCTAATATGGTGATGGGTGTTTGTATTAATGGTTTAATTGGTCAAGAAGAGGCAGTTGTTAAATCAATTACTGAAATGTTTGACTATAATCCTGCAATTTCAGGTGCTACAATTACTGGTGATGGTAGTGTTCACATGATTTTAGATGTGCCTTACTTAATGCGTGATATTAACCGTAAAGGAAATTTAAATCTAGCATAGATAGAGTATAAAAATGTTAAATAAAGCAAGAAAAAAACTAGCAGGTGGCGGTGGCGGTACCGTTGTTTTGATGATCGGATTATATCTGATCATCCTTGCTTTTTTTATTTTGCTTAATGCAATTTCAGAATCGAGTGAGTCAAACTACAGTAAGGCGAGTAATAGTTTAAAAACTTCTTTTGGGTTTACCTCAGGTGAGTTAGAAGAAAATGAAGATAAGATTAATATTACTGTTGAAGAGTTTTACGCAGGTATTTCTCGTAAGGTAGAAGGAGTTGTTTCTAGTTACTTTCCTGCAGATGAATATGATGTATCAGTTAGGGTGGGTAAAATGAAAATTAGTGCTCCTATTGAACGTTTTTTCGATGGCCGAGACGTTACAGTTAATCCTATGATTTATTCATTTATATTTGAAATGGTTAAAATTATTAAAAATATTTCTAATGGTGCTGAAATTAGAATGGAAGTAAATGTGACTCCTGAAAAAAGTTTTGATAATCCTGATTTGGATACGAAAAACTTAAAAAGAGCTGTTTTTAGGGCAAGTGATATATCTAATATTATTCAATCAGAAGGAGCTGCTTTAAAGTCACTAAGTGCATCTGCTAATTTAGCTGATAGAAACTTTGTAAATATTTATATTATTATTGATATTAAAGATTATCAAAAAGCTATAATGAGCTATAAAGATTATATACAGGGTCATTAGTAATTAAATTTTAAGATAAAAAAGACTAGCTTTTATAGATAGTCTTTTTTTGTATTAGGATACTTGTTTTTTGTTTATTATTAGTAGTTAAATATCTTTTCAAAGTCTAGTAATATATAAAAAAATATGTTATAATTTTGCTGTAAAGTTATATAATATTTCAAGGAATAGATAATATGTATGAAGAAGACTTTGAAGATAAAGTAGAAGAAAGCGGTGAACCGCCAGCATGGATGTTGACATTCGCAGACTTAGTTAGTCTATTAATTTGCTTTTTTGTGCTACTTTATGCAATGAAAACTGTAGATGAGAGCATATGGAAAAAAATTAGTGGATCTTTCGCTGGTGCCTTAAACTATAGCCAAAAATTTAAAGAAGTAAGCCCTAATAGTGAATCTGGAATTGAAGCAGAAAGGATTTTGCGTTCAGATAGTATGGAGTATATTGAATCAATTCTAGTTACAAAGTTTGATAAAGAGGGCTTGCTAGATAAAGTTCATTTTAGAAGACATGAAGAAGACAATTCTTTACATGTTACAATTCCCGCTAAGCATATGTATATAGACGAGTCAGCAGAAATAACAGATGAAGGTAAAGTTATTTTAACATTTATTATTGAAACTGTTCAGTATATTAATGATAGCTTAGAGGTTGCTAACTACACAAAAGCGGATCCTCACGGTTTTGCAATCCAGTCAAGCATGTTAAGGTCAATGGCGATAAGAGATTATATCCTAAGAAAAGGTGCTGATAAAAAAATTAAAGTATTTGGGTTTGGTTCTGCTAAGTATGATGAATTAAAAGATATTATGCTAGAAGAAGAACTAGAAGAAAAAACAGTGAAATTAGAATTTATAATTAGAAATAAAGTGTAAAATGATTAAAGTTAAGTTTTTAAAAAGTTTATTTTTTATAGGGGTAGTGCTTCTTAGTATTAGCTCAAACTCTTTTGCTGCAACAAAGCCTGTTTTAAGTGTTTCAACTGAAAAAGACTCTTTGTTATTTACAACAAAAGAATCTATAAAAAATGCTACTTTTAAACGTTTTAATGATATTTGGATTGTTTTTAGTAGAAAAGATTTAAAATTAAAAATTAATAAAGAGAATGTGAAAAGCTTCGGTATTACAGAATTTGAAGAGCTAATTGTTAAAAATGGTTCTGGTTATAGAATGCGTTTTAAAAAGAAC
>DMEM01000199.1:1944-2629 GCA_003450915.1 Alphaproteobacteria bacterium | reverse complement strand
GTATTTATTGGTCTTATATCTTATTCATTGTATTTATGGCATTGGCCAGTTATTAGTATTGTTCATGCAACAGGTTTTGAGTTAACAATAATAAATAAATTATCTTTAGTTATTTTATTTGTTGTATTATCATATCTTTCATGGAAGTTTATAGAACAGCCATTTAGAAATAAATTTAAATGGAGTTTTTTAGTTACATTTATCGTTATGCTGTTAACTCCGGTATTAATAGCTCAGGGGTTAAAAGATCTTTCAAGAAAAAATCACGCATTCCAAGATCTTAGGTTCTTTGGTGATGTTAAAAAATTGGTTTTAAGCTCTCAGGTTAATGTGGGTAAAATGAGAGCGTTTTGTCATGGACATTATGATTTAGAAAGTGAAGATAAGTGTGTAATAGGAGATAAAAGTAAAAAAGTATCAGCTTTAGTTTTTGGTGATTCCCATGCTAATGCAATAGCTCCTGCGATGGACCTTATTTTAAAAGATGCAGATATAAAGTCTAAAATATTAACAAATGATTCAACTTTATACCTTAGAGGTATTGATAGAGATACTTTAGGCCACTTTTTAGGAAAAGAGAAAGCAACTCACTTTGTTAATTTAATAGAAGATGAAATTTCTAAACAGAAATACGGTTATGTAATTATTGGAGGTCGATATCATGGTTATCAAAGTCAATACTCAG
>DMEM01000199.1:0-1880 GCA_003450915.1 Alphaproteobacteria bacterium | reverse complement strand
ATAATGGCGCAAAAGTTGTTATTATAAAAGATGTTTATACAATTGATGGGGATCAGGTTTATTGTTCAATTTATAAGAAAATGTTTGCTAGATTTAATGAGTGTAATAGTAGTTTAACAGCGATGCAAAATAAATATAAAGATACAGATGACGTATTTAATTACTTAGAGAACAAGTACAAGGACTCTGTTATATTTATTGACCCGAAAAAAGTTTTAAGTAATGAAAGTAAATATTATACTTCAATAGACAATGTTGTTATTTACAGAGATGCAGGTCATATTTCTTATGATGGTTCTAAATATGTAGGGAAAACATACTTAGAACAATACGGTAATCCATTTAAACAGTTTGATAAATAACTGACGCGAAAGTAGATTTTAAAAAAAGGGTTGCATGTCTGTAACCTTTTTTTTGTTCTCTACGAAAAGTAAGTGTAGACTATCTAAATGTTGTTGTTGGATTTTATAAAGAAATGCTGTCCTTATTTTTTTCTATTATAATTCTAAAAGGTAGTCTACACTTTTTTATCTAAAAATTGAGGAGAATGGAAATATGACAAGAAGAAAGCTTTTATTCTTAACTGGTCTTTTTGCCGGATTTGGTGCTTTAAACCCTAAAGTTTTAGCTCAAACAATTTCAAATAAATTTGAGAAGATTATTAAGCCAGATAGTTATTGGAAAGAGGTATTAACAGAAGCTCAGTTCGATGTTTTAAGAAATGCAGGTACTGAACGATCTTTTACAAGCCCTTTAAATAATGAAAAAAGAGACGGTCTTTATGCATGTGCAGCTTGTGAACTACCTTTGTTTAAGTCTGAGCATAAGTATGATTCAGGAACTGGTTGGCCAAGTTTTTTTGATGTAATAGAAGGGCATGTTGAAACTAAAAAAGATTATAAACTTATTCTTCCTAGAACTGAATATCATTGCGCAAGATGTGAAGGACATCAAGGGCATTTATTTAATGATGGACCTAAACCAACAGGGTTGCGTTATTGCAATAATGGAATATCATTAAAATTTATCCCTAAATAAGGAGTTTATTAATGAAAGAACTATTAGCTATATTTTCGATAATTTTAATATCTCAAGGAGCTTATGCTATGGATGAAAAAAACATAAAAACAGCCGTTTTTGCTGGAGGTTGCTTTTGGTGTGTAGAATCTGATTTCGAAAAGTTAAACGGTGTAATTAAAGCAGAATCTGGTTATGCAGGTGGCAAAGAAGAAAACCCAACATATAAGCAAGTTTCAGCTGGTAGAACAACCCATGCAGAAGTTGCAAAAATTTACTATGATAAAACAAAGATAAGCTATGCAGAGCTATTGGATAAGTTTTGGCATTCTATTGACCCAACTGTAAAAAATAGACAGTTTTGTGATGTTGGTCAGCAGTATCGTACAGCTATTTTTTATCAAACAGAAGAAGAGAAAGCTCTAGCTGAAAAAACTAAAAAACAGGCAGAAGAATACCTTGGCTTAAAAGTTTATACAGAAATTGAAAAATTAGATAACTTTTACTTAGCAGAAGACTATCATCAAGATTATTATAAGAAAAATCCAATTCGCTATAAGTATTATCGTTATTCTTGTGGAAGAGATAAAAGAGTTAAAGAAGTTTGGCATTTATTAAAAAAAGTCACTCTTGATTAGAGTGACTTTGAATATATACTATTTTTGACATTTTGGACAGAAAAACGTTGAACGTTGTCCTAGAGTTACTTTATCAATTGCACTATTACAAACTTTACATTTCTCACCTTGTTTGCCATAAACAAAAAATTCATGCTGGAAATAACCTAAAGATCCGTCTGCTTGCACATAATCTTTTAATGTTGATCCTCCTTTTTCAATAGCAATGATTAATGTTTTCTTAAT
>DMEM01000041.1 GCA_003450915.1 Alphaproteobacteria bacterium | reverse complement strand
AACTATCTTTAGGAGTTGATAACATTAATATTGATGATACTATTAAATCATTTATTCAAACAGATGGATCTATTCTTACAGGTACAGCAGCAACAACTCTACATGCTGTCTTAAACAAATCTAACTCTTTAACAAATATTCATGGTTCTTTAGAAATTAAAGATGGCTTTGTAAACCTTCCTAATTTATACAATAAACCTCTAGACTTTAACATTATATCTTCAGACTTTAAATTAAACCCAGAGTTTAGCAAAATTGAATACAACAATACCAAATTAATTGATAAAAATGATAATCAATTTAAAATTAATGGAGACTTTACTTATAGTAAAGAACCTTTCTTAAATATTACTGTAAAAACTGATAAAATAGATCTTATTCAAGCATTTGGCTATATTCCAGATTTAGGATTTAAAAAATGGACAGATGCAAACATCTTTAAAGGTAAGGCAAGTAATGTTAAATTTGGTTTTTATGGTCCTATTCGTAAAGTTTTAGACGGTAAAAATGGCAACCCTTATTTTGATATTCAAGCTAACTTTGAAGATGTTGCTCTAACTTATTTAGACGATATTCCTGCTGTTGAAAATGCCAAGGGTAAATTTAACTTATTTAAAACAAATATTAATATTAATGTTGACTCTGCGACTCATTCTAAACAAAAAGTTAAAAGAGCCAATGTAAAAATAACACCTTTATTTGCCGAAGATAAAAGCATTCCTTTAATTACTGTTAAAGCGGTATCAAAAGGAAGTATTGAAGATGTTCTTACCGTTTTAAACAAGAAACTAAAGTTAAACCAAGAAGAGCTATTCAAACATTATAAAGGAACACAAGAAACTCAAACAACTGTTAGACTCGACCTTGATAAGCTTGACAAATTAAATGACTACAATCCTAAAGTAGACAAGTTTATTGAAGTTGATGTAATCAGTGATGTCCAAGAAGTTATTGGTATTGATCCTATTTTTAAACAACGTTTTAAAGCAACCGATGCTGTTGTTAAAATAACCGAAGATGACTTTTCTTTAGAAGCATCTGGTTTTATGAATGAAAACCCATTCTCTCTTATTCTAAAAGAAAAACTTTTAGAGTTTGGTCAACACACAGATATTAATGTAACTTCAAATTTTGATTCGTTTTTATTAAAAGAATACCTTAATATCCCTTCATTTAATCTTTCTGGACTTGTTTATAGTGACCTAAAACTTAAAAGGTCTGGAAATCAATGGAACTTTGACTTAGCTGCAGATTTAGAAAATAGCTTACTTAACTTTGGCTTATTAAACTATACAAAACCATTAACAAGAAAAGGTAATGTTACCGCTAAAGGCTATTTCGATCAGAAAAATAGCGTTTTAAACTTAGAGAACTCTAAAATTTTAATTAATGATTTTAAAGCTTCTGGCTCAGCTAAGGTTTATGTTAATGACCTTGCTAAATCAACTGCTGAATTTAAAGATATTAAAATTAACGACAAAACAAACTTAAAAGAGTTTTCTTTGAAATCTAATGTTCTGTCTATTCAAGGTGATAGCCTTGATCTAAGACCTTTAGTGTTCGCAAAAAGACAAGCTAATAATAAAAAACAAGAGTTAACTTTAGAAAAAACAGAAGCTACAGAAAAACAAACAATAGAGAAAATTAATATTCGTCTAAAAAAACTTTATTTAAATGATGATAAAGGCTTATTAGATGTTACAGTTTTACTAAATTTAAACGGCACTGTTACAGGGCTAGTTAAAGGACTTGATCAAAAAAATGTTCAAAACTTTTACCTACGCTTAACACCAATTGAAGGTAGAAAAGACTTTGTTAAGGTTGAGTCTTTAATTCCTAACTTTGGTAATGCACTATCAAAAACAGGTCTTTATAAAAATATCAACTCTGGTTTTGGTATTGTATTTGGTGAGCTTAAGTTTGAAAAAGGTGAATTTGATTATGCCGATATAAAAGTAAACGTAAAAAAATTCCAACTGCTAAAAGCTCCGCTACTGGCAAAAGCATTAGCGATTATATCTTTAGAGCAGTTATTTACAAGCAAAAAAGGAATCTTATTTGATGACTTATACGCTGAACTTAAATACGAAGATTCAATCTTAAACATCTCTAATGCAAAAATCAAAGGTCCTTCTTTAGGTATTTTAGCAAATGGTGCTTATGATAAAAAAACCAAGACAACAGATATTAAAGGCACACTTGTTCCTGTTGTAAAACTAAATAGCGTACTAAGTAATATTCCTGTATTAGGTTATATTCTAACAGGTTCTCAAGGTGCTATTTCAGGTGCAGACTTTAAGGTTTATGGTACTGAGGGTAAACAAAAAGTTAGCGTATCTCCATTATCAATTATCACTCCAGGTATTGTAAAAGATCTATTTGAATCAGTAAGTACAACAATAGATCCAAAATCTGGAGAGTCTAAAGTAATTGAAAAGGCTCGTAAAAAAGCAAATATAAAATCTAAAGAAACAGAAAAATAGAAAGATTAAAACATGATTAAAAACATTATTCTAACTGCAAGCATTGCCCTATTCAGCTTAAACGCAACAGCAGCATGTAAACAGCTAAATATTTTCAATAAAACAGACACTGTTGCTACATACAATATTACCGTTGCTAAAACCCCTGAGATGCGTGCCAGAGGATTAATGTTTATTAAAAACATGCCATTAGACACAGGTATGCTATTTGTTTGGCCAAGCTATAAAGAAATCACAATGTGGATGAAAAATACATTCATGCCTTTAGATATGATTTTCATTAAAGACTTAGAAATAGTTGGAATTATTGAGAATGCTGTTCCTCAGTCTTTAGATATTTTAACTATTGGTAAACCATCTGATAAAGTTTTAGAGCTTAACTCAGGGCAAGTTAAACTAAAAG
>DMEM01000066.1 GCA_003450915.1 Alphaproteobacteria bacterium | reverse complement strand
AATACAACCCAACGATCAATTCTATCAAGAGAAGGTAGGTCTAAACTTTGAGTTAATGCATAGCTTGAAGTTAAAGAGTAAAATACTTCTGCAATTTCTTCAGCTGTAAAGCTTTCGTTTAATTCACCATTAGCTTGACCAAACTTACAAATTTGAGCTAGCTGAGAACGAACTTTAGCATTAAGAGTTTTAACAGAGTCATAAATAGAAGATGTTTCAGCACTTGTTTGGTTTAAAACAATCTTACCTAAACCAGGGTGCCCTTCGTAAAACTCCATATATGTTTTATAAATATACTGTAAACGAGTTTTAGTGTTTTGCGATTCTTGCTGAGCTTGGTTTAAAGGAGTAAGTAGGTGACCTTCAATATAAGCCATTAGAGCATTAAAAATTTCACTTTTTGAACGATAGTGTTTGTAAATAGCTGCCTCACTAACACCAACTTTTTGTGCAATTTTAGCAGTTGTAATTTTAACAGCATTATCTTCAAGTAGTGTTGAAACTGCTTGTAAAATTTTTAATCTACCTGGGCTTAAATTATCCAACTTAATAGTCTCCTTATTAATTTTTTACTTTATTGATGTTAATGGTTTAATTATTTGTTTGTTTTTATCAATTTCTACTAACAGAGCTTGATCATCATCTAATAAAATAGCAGACGGTAAACTGTTTGCTATTTCTTGCGCCATGTCTTTATATTTTTGATTATCAGCATGCGGAACAATATAATCGTTAAATAGCTCTAGCCCTTTAGTGTCTTTTAACTCTGGTGCTAGCTTAGGGCTTACCATTGGGGCAATATGCGCGATATCATTTCCTGCAATAACGGTTCCAGCAGATGTACCAATGTAAAGCATTCCGTTATTTACTTTTTCTTGAATAATAGGTTTTAAGTTTTTTCTTTGTATTTCTTTCAGTAAATAAAACGTATTACCACCAGAAATAAATAGAGCATCAGCTTTATTAAGTTTTTCTATTATTTCAGTTTTTGAAAGCTCTGCTAACGAAAGATCTACGATTTTATAATTAAAATTTAGTAGTTTTTCTCTAGCTTCAGTTACAAAATATGGATTATCATATACATCACCAGCAGTAGGAATAAAAGCAACTGTTTTACCTGCTTCTAACACATTAGAAATCGCTCCTAAGTGGTTTGATAATAGTAGTAGCTTTTTCATGATGTTACCTTTTTTAGTTGATGATAATACTGCTATTATATCATATCAAATATAGCGGTTTCAAGTTCTTCCATGCCATAGCGTTTTTCAGCTGAAGTTACAACATAATTAGGGTTTGTTCCAACAATCATGCCTAAATCTTGTTTAACTTTTTTCTCAACTTTTTTAAATTCAGCTGCTTTAACTTTATCAAACTTTGTTAAAACTACTTGTGATGGAACACCAAGCTCTACTAAAGTTTGTAGCATGTCTTTATCTAATTCTTTTAGACCGTGTCTACCATCAACTAGTACACAAACTAGTTTTAAAGTTCTACGAGATGCAAAGTATTCAGTAACCCAAGCATTAATTTGAGCTGACTTAGCCTTACTTAATTTAGCATAACCATATCCAGGTAAATCTACTAATAAAAATTGGTTAATATCATAAAAGTGAATAGAACGAGTAGCCCCTGGAGTGCTTGATGTTCTAGCTAACTTTTTACGGCCTAAAAAGCCATTAATTAATGAAGATTTACCAACATTAGATCTACCAACAAAAGCAACTTCAGGCTTTGTTTCTTCAGGAAATACTTCATCAGGATGAGCTGAGAATACAAATTCTGCAGAAGATCCTTCAATGTGTTTATACTTAGGTGTATGTACTGTTTTATTCTTTGTCATAAATTTTTACTTAAAAATTTACCTTTAAGATACTTTTTTATTTTTGTTGTGCTTTTGTGATGCTCATGTACTTTAGTACACTGCGCTTTCCATTCTCACAAAAATAAAAAATTAATCTTAAATCTATAATTTTATAAACTAAAAATTATAGTGTATTTGGCAAACTTTTCCTTCTTTTTGTTTAATATTAAATTTCTTAGTGCTGGTTATTTACCGATACAGAAAGTTGAGAATACTAAATCAAGTAAGTCTTCAACATCTGTTTTACCAGTAATTTCACCAATTTTAGCAGAACAATCTCTTAAATCTTGAGCTAGTAAATCTGCTAATGAATAAGCCGCAGCAGGGTTGTTATATAAAGCAAGAGCGTTTACTAGGTGACCTTTTGCTTCAATTACTGCATTTGTGTGACGTTTTCTTGTTAAGAATGCGCCATCTTCTGTATCTTTAAATAATGCTTTAAGCATTGTTTCAAGTTCTGGAAATACTTTATCTAATGATTTATCATCAGTTAGGTTTACATCCATTATTTTATACTGATTATCATTATATTGCAAGCTATTAGGGATATTTACTGTTTGATTAATATCTGATTTTGAACTTAAAATAATTGATTTGCCAGGCTGTAGCTGTTTAAGTAGCTCTTCATCAATATTATTAATTTCTGCAGAATCAACAACTAGCAATAATAAGTCAGCCATTTTTGCAGATTTATAAGAACGCTTAACACCTTCAGCTTCGATCTCATCTGTAGTTTCTCTAATACCTGCTGTATCTTGTAGAACAACAGGGAAGCCTGCAATATCTAAATGAGCTTGTACAACATCACGAGTAGTACCAGCAATTTCACTAACAATAGCAGTCTGTTTACCTGTAAGAAGGTTTGTTAAAGTTGATTTACCAGCATTTGGCTTACCAATAATAGCAATAGAAAAACCTTCACGTAGTCGTTGACCTGCTTTTTGAGAAATAGCCATATCAAATTCGTTAATTAGGTTTTCAACCTTATCTTTAAGATTTGCTTGTTCCATAATTTCAAGCTCTTCATCTGGAAAATCTAAAGATGCTTCTACATGAGCTAGTAGGTGCATAATTTGTTCTCTCCAGTGTTCAAATTTATTACCTAGAGCACCATCAAGCTGTTTTAGAGCTTGTTTTCTTTGTTGGTCTGTTTCTGCTGTAATAAGGTCACATAAACCTTCAGCTTCTGTTAGATCCATTTTGCCATTTAAGAAAGCACGTTTTGAGAATTCTCCTCGACCAGCAGGAGCTACGCCTTCAAAACTAAGTAGAACATCTGTTACTTTATTTAATACAGCTGTTGATCCATGACATTGAATTTCTACAACATCTTCACCTGTAAATGAGTGCGGAGCTTTAAACTTAACTACCATTACCTTATCTAAAACTTCATCATTATGAATAAGCTCACAATAATGCAAAAATCTGTTTTTTTCGTTTTTAAAGCTAGGGGCTAGAACTTCTGTAACTTCAATAGCTTTAGGCCCTGATAGGCGAATAATACCAACACCTGCAGCAAGCTTAGAAGTTGCCACTGCAACAATAGTAGTTTTATTAAAAATACTCATGATTAATCTTTCTTGATTTAATAAATAATAATTGAACTTTCTCAATATAGTATTTTTACACCATTTAGTCAAATAAACAAATGAAAAACTCCTCTGCAGATATAATCTGGCAGAGGAGTGGATGAAGTCGATATTATTAGGCCGGCTCTTTAATTAAGCCTAGTGACGCTAACGATTTATTCAAAGGACTTATGCTTTGACGTTCTAAAGGAGCTCCGTATATTAAAAGGTGAACAAAGCGATTATTACGCCATGAACCATTGAGCATGTCGCAGGCTTCGATTGCTTCATATTTGTAACCGTAAGCTGGAGCAGTTTCTATGAAGCCATTTAACTGAAGGCGAACAAGCTTAGCTAAAATAACTAGTTCATTTGCCAAATAGCCATGCTTTTTTGTAAATGTAACGTAAAGTTCAGAATTTTCTGATAGCTTATCTTCAATATTCATAAGCATATAAGCAATCAGGCAGGCAAATGATAGCTCATCATCAGGCATGGTATTGTACTTTTCAAAAAATTCGGATTTGTTTTGAGTGTTTAGATCTTTTAGAATATAGTTTAGGAAGTAAACAGAGCTTAAAAGCTCGATAAACCTATATGTTTCTGGATGTTCTTGTTTGTTTTCTGTGGAATTAAGGCCGATTAAAAACTCAAACATTACTGTCAGAGATTTTTTTGCATTGTCAAAAACAACATTCTGTTTTTTTACAGGGAAAATAACGTGATTGTTATCTTTAGTTATCTCGACCATGTTGTCAAGGTGAAATTCTGTGCGTAGGTGTTTTTCTAAACGCATGATTTCAGGTAAAATAGATTCATTCTTTTTCATAATACACCTCCAGTGTATCAAAAAATGGTGAAACATTATTCAATTGTGGGTACGCAACTATTATTGTTTAAAAGTTATTAAAATTCAAGATTAATTTTAATAAAAATTAGATATTTTTAAGAAATAAAAAATAACCCCCGCAGAAACTAGCTTGCAGGGGGGTAAAATGAATTGATAAATTAAGTCGTTTTTTGTAGTTTTTGTAACTCTGGTATAGTTTTTAATAAAGGGTATGTTTTTTGCCGTGTTAGAATAGTTCCGTATACTAAAAGATGAACAAAGTGTTTGTTACGCCAATAGCCTTTTTTCATATCTGTATATGTGATAAGCAATGTCATATTTTCATTATATGTATATATCATAGAGTTTTTTACATGTGAATTTAGCTGAGGATAAAATAATTGCACTAAAATATCAATTTCTTCGACTAAGTAAATATGACTTATTGAAAATTCTGCGAGTATTTCTTTTTCTAAAAAAAGCTGGTCTTCAATTTCTATAAAAAGGTAAGAAATTAGACGAGCAAAAGTGTTTTCATCATATTGTAAAATGTTGTGCTTTTCGAAAAAAGACTTTTTGTTTTCACTAGCATCTTTTAGTAAAAAATAACAAAAATATACTTGGCTTAAAACTTTTATAGGTTTATAAAGTCTATAATTATTTTTATGATGTTCAGCTTTAAGTCCATATAAAAAATCAAACATTGCAGCAAGATGTTCTTGATAGTTTGCAAAAGGAGCACCATGAATGTTATTTGAGAAAACTATATTCAAGTTTTCTTCTGTTAAGGTAATAGGGTTATCACGAATAAACATTTTTAAAAGGTGATCCTCTAGATTTTTAATTTTTGTAATAACACTCATTATACCTCCTATGTATAAAAAGTTGGAAAACATTATAGCAATAAGTGTATTCTTATAATATCGATTAAAAATTAAAAAAGCCGCCTGAATAAATCAGGCAGCATAAAATTAGTCGTAAAAAGATTAATACTCAACCAGCTTATCAGTTTGTAGAGTAGTGAGGTAGCACTCGCTGAGAGTTTTAGAAAATTCAGCTACAACAGCTGCCGGAGCACCGGTAAAGCAAAGAGGAATCATTTTTGCAGCAGATACTGCTTCAAAACCTACAGTATTACTTACAACTGCAATGGATGATTCCGGATCAAAACCATTTTCAGCAAGAATATTCATATATTCATCACGGCTTTCACCAGAAATATAGAAAATATCTTCGTCTCTGTTAAAGTACTTGTAAAGTTCAGTCTCACAAAGTACTTTCAGTGTTGATTTTTTATCTGTATTAGATGTAAGAATGCATTTAATACCACGTGCTTGTAAGTGAGTAAGTAGGTGACGAGCACGAGGAACAACACTACATATAGACTCTATGTTTAGAGATGAATGATATTGTGCCAGTACGTCTTCAAGTGTAAATACTACACACATAGGCCCAGCATATTTTTCTTCATATTGGTTAATAAAGTCGAGTACACTGTTAAACTTTTCCATAACACACACTCCATGCAAAGGGGGAAAACAATAAAGTTATTAAACATTGAATATTTTAACCTCTAAATAGGTAGTTTTCAAGGTGTAACAGATAAAAAAATAACCACCCTAAAACTAGGGCGATTACTTTATCGTTATTAAAAAAGTGTTACATATTATGCCACAGCTTTAATGGCTATCACGTTATTGGGTACAGACTTCTTATTCTCAGGGAGTTTAAATACTCCAGTCTCTGGGCTAAGATAAGTAGAACACATACCAAGACAGCCGGTAACCATAACACCAAAGGCATCATTTTCAATAGCAATACATTGTTTATTGAGATAACCCATTTCAGCGGCCGCCAAGAGAAAATATGCATTCTTATCATATTGAATGAGGTTATCATTCATTTTTTCCTGGCTTTCAGGCATTTTTGCATTGCAGTCAGCTATCTGTTGTTTAACAACAGTCATGTCAAGACGGTCTTTGTGAAAAGTATTTACTATTTTGAAATACTCGTTCAAACCAGTTAGAGCAAGATGTTCGTGAATCTTGCTTCTCTTACTACTTGTAACTACTGCGAAATCTATGTTATTAGATTTCAGATACTTGAGAAGCTTTACAACATCGGCTACTGTGCTTTCAGAAAAAACACCGCGTTTAACAAAAGATTCTGCGTCAAAAATAACGCAGGCTTTTTCGTTGGACTTTTGAGCAAAGTCCATTACCAATTGTAAAGTACTCATAATTATGCACTCCTTGTGCAATAAAGTAGGGTTGGTATGTATAATAGGTATGTCTAAAGTTCTAGTGTATATTATACATACTTCGTTAAAATTTCAAGTATTTATATAAATTTATATAGTTCTAGATAAAATTTTTAATGACATGTCAGCAAAAAAGCCACTAGTTAAAGAGGCTTTTCGAAATTGTGATTGATGGTGTATCATTAGTTTAGGCTGCTTTTATCGGTGACTGTTTGAAGAATAGACGGGCAGGTGAAAGTTTCACCGGTAGTGGTGTCAGTTGTATGTACATTTGTATATAATAGATTTTCAGCAGTTAGGCCTTCGCCCTTATGAGGCACTGTTTCATTAACTTTTTTGGCAATTACCTCTGCAGCATCAATAATTTGCTGTTCAAGATTATTTAGATAAAAGTTGGTAAAGTAGTGTTCTTTTTGATGATAGTTTGATTTGAATTCTTGTTTGTGTTCATCAACAAGAACAACAATATTACACCAAGTCTCGAGTAACGGCGTGTGAGCTAGAGACTGTCCGTCAGTTGTTTTTAAACTTAGTTTATTATCAGCTACCGCATGTATAGCTGCTAGTCCAACAACAATTTGTTGTTCTAGTTGTAAAGCAACGTTGTCACTATTTTTTGATGTTGTATAAAATAGTAATTCATTATAATGTTTTTTGATGTCGCCAAAAGCAACTTCTTTATGGGTTAATTTAGGAGGTGTATCAATCATCATCTCTACAATTTCTTGAGTGTAATAGGATACGATTTCATTGATATCGACACTTTGAGCTTTCATAAGGTATACTCCTTAATGGCTTTGGGTCTGGATAATTTTTTAACTTTGATAATATGTAGTACTTATTTTATATATATTTTTGACTAATTTCAAGTACTGTCTAATAAATAGATACTAAAAAAGCCACCCGAAGGTGACTTTTTTTATAATTACAGCTTATCGCTGGGAACTCATAACTATTTTTAAAATAGTCAGAAGTAACTCATCAGCTGTTTCGCAAATTTGCTCTTCAGGTAAAATACCCTCTAGAGCTTTACGTGTAGTTTCATTGTCAGTATCTTCAGCGCCCAGGAAACAAATTGGAATCATTCCCGCTTTTTTAGCTGAAATAATGCCTTTAACTGAATCTTCAATTACGATACAGCCAGCAGGCACAATGCCTTTGCTTGCAGCTGCATAAGAGAAGATTTCAACCTTATCAAAGCCTTGGTCTTCTGGAGAGACTCCTTCAGCTTCAAATATTAGGTGCATATTATCCCATGCTTGGCTTTTATCATCCACTTTGGCTGGTAAAAACCAATCATCACTTTTGATAATTAGATCCATATCTGTAGCGGTAACTTTAGCTACAAATGGTTCTACGCGAGAACGTGACGCAATTACTTGATTGGCATACATCGTATTTAATGTATATGCCATTTCGTGCATACCTTCGACCGTTTGTAAACCTTCGAACATACGCAGCTGCTCAGCATCACGAAGTCCATCGAAATGCTTAGGAAAGTAAACATCTAAACCTTTTTCTCTGAAGAACTCTTCCATGATAGGTCGTTGGTTAACAACTTTAATTCCAAACAATCGGTTTGAAAATTCCATTTTATCCACTTCACTCAGCATATCATCATTGTAGAGTGCTAAAACATTAAGTGCCGCAAAGTGTGACATACGCTCGGTTGAAGTAAAGACTCCATCCCAATCGTAGATGATTAGGAAAAATCTCAGCAGTTCTTTTAGTTCTGTTAAGTTTTGGGCAATTAAATCTTGAAGTTGCTCTTGTGTAGTCATGTTCTGACTCCTTTAGAAAAATAACGTACATTAATAATTTAGTGGTATTATTTTAAGCATGCTTCTTTTATTTTTCAAGTTTTAGTGTATATTATATAAGTATTAGTAATAAAGTAGAGAATTAAAATGTTTAAGCTAAATTCAGATTATAAGCCAGCAGGGGATCAACCAAAAGCAATTGAAAAAATTGTAGATGGTATTAATAAAGGAAAGCAAGATCAAATTATACTAGGGGTAACAGGCTCTGGTAAAACTTTTGCTATGGCAAATATTATTGCTCAAACAAATCGTCCGGCATTAGTATTAGCACATAATAAAACATTAGCTGCTCAATTGTATGAAGAGTTTAAAGCTTTCTTTCCAGATAATGCCGTAGAGTACTTTATTTCATACTATGATTACTATCAACCAGAAGCATACATGCCAAGAACAGATACTCATATTGAAAAAGAGTCAACTATTAACGAGCAAATAGAACGTATGCGACATTCTGCTACTAAATCTGTATTAGAAAGAAAAGACGTTATTATAGTAGCATCGGTATCATGTATTTATGGTATAGGTGACCCATCAACTTATTTAGGAATGTCTTTACCATTAGAAACAGAATTAACTATTGAACGTTCAGATATGATAGAACGCTTAGTTGATATGCAGTATAAAAGAAATGATCTAGTATTAGATAGAGGTAGCTTTAGAGTAAGAGGTGATACCTTAGAAGTATTTCCATCTCATTTAGAAGATAAAGCCTATAGAATAGAAATGTTTGATGATGAAATTGAAGATATTATCGTTTTTGATCCACTAACAGGTAAAAAAGAATCAAATGAAACTAGAGTTACGATATTTCCTAATTCTCATTATGCAGTACCTCAACCAACTGTTCATAAAGCGATTACAACAATTAAAAGTGAATTAGCTGAACACGCTAAAAAATTACTAGAAGAAGATAAGCTAGTAGAACATCAAAGATTAACAGATCGTGTTCGTTACGATTTAGAAATGATGAGAACAACTGGCTTTTGTTCAGGGATTGAAAATTACTCTCGTCATTTAAACGGTCGTGCTCCAGGAGAGCCTCCTGCAACATTATTCGATTATTTACCTGAAGATGCACTTTTCTTTGTTGATGAATCTCATGTTACAGTAGGGCAAGTAGGTGGAATGAGTAAAGCCGATGCTTCGCGTAAGCAAACTTTGGTTGATTTTGGCTTCCGTTTACCATCAGCTCGTGATAATCGTCCGTTTAATTTTGAAGAATGGGATGCTATTCGTCCGCAAACAGTTTTTGTTTCTGCAACTCCTGCTAAATTTGAACTTGAACGCTCGGGTGGTGATTCTATTGCTGAACTTATTGTTCGACCAACTGGTCTTATTGATCCTGAAGTTGAAATAGTACCAACTAAAGGTCAGGTTGATGATTTATTAGAGCGTATCGTTCAAACGAATAAAAATGGCTTTAGATCATTAGTAACAGTTTTAACTAAAAAACTTGCTGAACAACTTACAGACTATTTAAAAGAAAACGGGATTAAAGTTAGTTATCTGCATTCAGAAGTTGATACTTTAGAGCGTAGTGAAATTATTCGAGATCTGCGTTTAGGTGAAATTGACGTTATCGTTGGTATTAACTTACTGCGTGAAGGGTTAGATATTCCAGAAATTGGAATGGTTGCTATTTTAGATGCTGATAAAGAGGGTTTCTTACGTTCAACAACTGCATTAATTCAGACAATGGGGCGTGCTGCAAGAAATAGCGAGGCAAAAGCTATTTTATATGCCGATGTTATAACTAAAAGTATTAAAGCTGCTTTAGATGAGTCAGATCGTCGTCGAGAAATTCAAATGGCGTATAATAAAGAGCATGGAATTACTCCTAAAACAACAAATAGGGCAATTAAGTTTGATGTTGAAAGTGAAACTTCAAAACGTAAAGCTAAACGTGAAACTGAAAATATTACAGCTAAAAACATTAAAGATCTTGATAAACAAATTGCTCAAGTTAGAAAAGAAATGTTAGAGTATGCTGAAAACTTAGAGTTTGAAAAAGCAGCTGAGTTACGTGATAGGCTTAAAAAGTTAGAAAAGCTAGAGCTAAATTATTAAAGTACTACGTTATAGAATAAGAAGGGTTTATAAGGGGTGTTAAATACATATAAAAATAGATTTGATTTAGATGACTATAAAAAAATAGTTGGAGTTAAAACTAATATACATAAGGTTTCTTATTTTTTTAAGGATGATATTTTAGATCTTCATTCTAAAAAAATATTAATATTTGATTTGGAATTTTCAAAAAATAAAGTAATTTTTGAGGTTGGTGGTTTAATTTTAAATAACTCTAAGGTAGAACAAACTTTTTTCAAAGAATTTAAATTGCCTTATGGTGAGCCGTATTGGAATTTTGAAAAAAACGCCTTTATAATAGCTCCGTTAAATACAACTAAAAAAGAGTTTTCAAGTAAAGATACGGCATGGTTAATGGATCTTATTGATTCAGTAGACTATGTTATGGTGCATAATTACGTTGCAGAGTCACAATGCTTGGCCAAATTAAATAAAAAACCTTATAGTGCTCTTACTTGTGAATTGTTGCAAAATAAAAAATTTATATGTACTAATTACTCATTTAAAAATAAATATTTTAAATCACAAGGTATAACAGATACTTCAAATGGTGCTGTTTCTGAATTTTTTGGATGGGAAATAAAAAGCAAAGATGATAAGTATGTTATTAAAAATGATGAAGTTAAATTTTGTGTAGAAAAGCCGGAAGGGGTTAAGTCAGCGCTGCATAACTCTTTTTATGATTCAGTGGTTACACTAACTAACTTTATGTCTTTAAAAAAGATAGGTTCATAAGTTTAATACTAGTTAAACTTGATATTTTCCTTACTTGTTACTATATTCATTATGTGTTTTGTTACGTTTGGAGAAAAATATGGCAAGTGAATTGCTTTTTGCTAAAGAAATTAGACTAATCCTTGGTCCTAATTCAGAAAATCTCGAACTAATGAGAGCTTTATCTGTTCAAGGGGTCTATACCCAAAAACCTTTAGGTGGTACTTATTTGAACCGTAGCCCTGGCATATCTTTTAAATACGGTCGGGGGCATTTACAGGGGTTGATTGAGGCCTTAAATGAAAGAGGCATGGCTTCTTTTGAAGATTATGCTAGTCGCGAGCGTCTAGTTATTATGGGTACAGAAGAAGATTATGAGAAAAGCTATCTTTGTACCTTTTCAATCTTAAAAGCGAAATTTAAGTATTTGCATATTATAGAAAAGCCTGAAGGTTACTATTTACATGCGATTACTTTTAAAAATCAAGTATTTAGTGTTCCTGTAAGGATTTGTTCTTTCATAGGTTTAGATGTCGAAGATGATGACATTGATATCTGCTGACACCTAGTTCGAAAATTTAACAAAAATTAAGCATTCTTTAGTTAGAATGCTTTTTTTGTGCTTTAAAACCTTTGCTGTCAGGAAAAAGATAGTAGAGTGTCAGGAAGATGAATGTGAGCATTTTTTGTTAAATTAAAAAAAATAAAACTACTTTGATTTGTGTCAAATAAACGCATAAAAAATAGATATTAAATTATAGGTTGTAAATAACATAAGTTATTGTAGCTTATTAAAATACAATATAAAAAGTGTTTATTTTTGCTAAGCCACAACATCTAGTAAAAAACGTACTTATTTATGGGTATAAGTATTTAAGTGTTACAAATCTGCGATAAAAATTAATCAATAGTTGTCAGTTTTTATTTAAGACTCTAGTTATAAAGATGTAACCAGACTACTTTTTAGTTAAACTTTATAAAAATTAAATAGTATAGAATTTATCTAAAAAATAGTCATATTACTTTAAACAACATGAGAGA
>DMEM01000141.1 GCA_003450915.1 Alphaproteobacteria bacterium | reverse complement strand
ATTGTTTTATTATTGATTTTTTTATAAATTGACTATTTTCTTGAGAAAATATATGATATGTGTATAAATATATATGCAATATAGCATAAAGTCAAGAAAAATTAACCATAAACAAAAAGAGTTTTTAATTATGATTATCGTAGGTTTAACAGGTACTATTGCCAGTGGCAAGTCAACAGTTTTAAATATGTTTAAACAAGTTGGAGCAGTAACAATTAGTGCTGACCATTTAGTTCATTTATTACAGCAAAAAGATACAGAACAAACTAAAGCTTTAACACAAGTTTTAGGAGAAGAGGTTTTAACAAAAGATGGTAGAATAGATAGAACAGTTCTATCAGATAAGATTGTTAAAGATCCAACAATTTTAAAACTACTTGAGCAGGTTTATTACCCGAGTATTAAAGTAATGATGAAAAAGCTTATCCAAACAGCAGAACAAGCAAAACAGCAACTTGTTATTATTGAAATTCCATTGTTATTTGAGGCTGGTTTTCAGTCTTTAGTTGATACAACAGTTGTTTGCTCATGTACAGATGACGTGTCAATTAAAAGAGCTTTACAGCGTTCGGGAGTAACAGAAGAGAAGCTAAATGTGCTAAATAAATTCCGCTTAAAGGATAAAGACCTTGTGCAGCTTGCTAAAAATATAATAAATACTAATGTAGAATTAGAAAAAACAGAAGCTCAAGTTATGTTAATGTATGCTGACCTTTTAACAATGGGTGAAAATGCATGGCCTGTTAGCTGGAGTGCAATTGAGGATATGCAATAATATAAAGGGGGGCAACTCACATGAACAAGTACTTATTAGTTTTATCTACAATTTTATTTGCAAATATTGCAAATGCAGTAAATATTGAAAAACTAGACACAAAAATAACAACAAGAGGATTATTTGTTCAACAGCAAGAAATTCCAACAGTAAATATTTTATTAAGTTTTAAAGCTGGTACTATTTTTGAAAACGGTTATGATCATGGTACAGCTAACTTAGTAGCTAATTTACTTACATCAGGTACAACAGATAAGACAGCTCAACAAATTCAACAAGAACTTGAAAAGTTAGCATCAAATATTGGTGTTTATTCTTCAAGAGATGATATTAAAATTGAAATAACATCATTAACTGAAAATATTGAGCCAACATTAAAAATTTTAGAAGAAATTTTAACAAAGTCTAATTTTCCTGATAGAGAGGTTAAAATTCTTAGATCTTCGGTTTATCAAGCTATTCGTCAACAGCAAGAAAGTCCAACATTTTTAGCGACATTTAAAGCTAGAAAAGAATTTTATGGCGAAGATAATGTAAAAGCTTATATTTCAAATTTTGGAACAGAAAAGTCAGTTGATTTAATTACACAGCAAGACTTGCTAAATTACTATGATGAATATTTTACAAGAGAAAATATGACAATTAGCGTGGTTTCTGCTTTAGGCAAAAAAACTATTGAGTCATTATTAGATAAATATCTTGCTAATATGAAGTCAGGCAGTGCAAAACAGTTAATTAAACCAATCCCTGTAACTAAGGCAAATAGAGCGATTATTGAAAAAGATGTTCCTCAAACAACAGTAATGCTTTATTCTCCTGCGATATCTAGAACAGATTCAGACTATTATAAAAGTGTAGTCTTTAATTATATTTTAGGAGGCGGTGGTTTTAGCTCTCGCTTAATGGAAGAAATTAGAGAAAAAAGAGGTTTAACTTACGGCGTTCGTAGTGCTTTTGAGTATGACTTGCCATATCCTGGAATATTTACAGTTATGCTGCAAACATCAAATAAAAACGCTTATAAAACTGAGAGTTTAATTCGTCAAGAGTTAGTAAAAATTGCAGATAAAGGTATAACAGCTAGCGAACTACAAAATGCTAAAGACTTTTTAACAGGGTCGTTTCCTATTAGGCTTAGAACTTCAGATAAGCTGCTTGGTAATTTAGATATGATGCAAGAGTTTAATCTGTCTCTAGAATACTTAAATCGTTGGACAGAAAACATCGGAGATGTTACACTTGAAGATGTAAATAGCTTTGCAAGAAAATTCCTTGCAGATGAGGTATCAGTTTCAAGAGTATTTGTAGGTGGAGTATAATAATTAATTATGGACTTATTTGATTTCGCATTTGATGACGAGAAAAAAGAACCATCAGAAAATAGAATCAACCCAGCAGACGTAACAATAAAGGGCGACTCGTTTAAAGACGAGCGTCCTTTAAGTGTTTCAGAATTGTCAGGCATTGTTAAGGCAATGGTTGAAGGTGTGGGTAAGGTTATTGTTCAAGGTGAAATTTCAAACCTGTCAAAGCCTGCTAGTGGTCATATCTATTTTAAGATTAAAGACAATAAAAGTATTGTTAATGCTGTTATTTGGAAAAGTGCTGCTAGAGGATTAAAAATTATGCCTGAAGAAGGCATGGAAGTTATTTTAACTGGTAAATTAAGTGTGTTTTCAGCTCGTAGTGAGTATCAAATTAATGTTAGTAAGCTTGAGCCTGCTGGCATGGGTAGTTTAATGCAGTTATTTGAAAAACGTAAAGCTCAGTTTGAAAAAGAAGGTTTATTTAGTGCTGAGTATAAACAGCCAATTAATAGAGTTCCTGAAACTATTGCAATTGTTACATCTCAAACAGGTGATGTGTTTTATGATATTATGCATCGTATTGAGCAGCGTTTTCCATGTAATGTGTTATTATATCCATCAAAGGTACAAGGTGAAACTGCTAACTTAGAAGTTGTTAGAGCAATTAAAGATCTTAATATTTTAGCTGAAACTAAAAAAATTGATACTATTATTGTTGCTCGTGGTGGTGGTAGTATTGAAGATTTATGGACTTTTAACCAAGAAGATGTAGTTAGAGCAGTTTTTGCCTCAAAGGTTCCAGTAATTTCAGCGATTGGGCATGAGCCTGATTATACCCTTGTTGATTATGTTGCTGACCTTAGAGCTCCCACTCCAACAGGTGCTGCAGAACTAGCAACCTATGAGCTAGATAATTTAAAATATACAGTAAACAATTATCAAAGAAATATTACTCAAACAGTGTTACAATATATCAATAATTTAGAATACAGA
>DMEM01000140.1 GCA_003450915.1 Alphaproteobacteria bacterium | reverse complement strand
TTTTGCTTTTTAGATTCAATAATAGCTGAAACTGCTATTCCAACATTACCAATAATAATTAAAGCTAAACACATTAGGTCTAAATTATTAAAAGGTAAATCTTTATTTGTAAATATTGAAAATACCGAGGCATAAATCCAAACAAAAAATGGCATTAAAGCTATCATTGTTGATAAATATTTAGCAGAAATCTTTTTAGAAGCATAAAATTCACAATATTTTGACATTGCACTAAAGGCACCTGCAAATATTAGGGCACAAACAATAGCTCCTTGATTAAAGAAGTCTACAAGAGTTGGAAGTCCTGAAAATATAGTAATATCAAAGTAAGACTGATACATCGCTAAAAACAACAATATGAATGTGAATACTAAAGCTGAAAGAGATGATACAACACCTGCCACTCTAGCACTGTCTTTTGTTGTTTTTGCTTCAATATTTGTTTTATGAAATTCTGATAGTAACTGTCTTAAGGCCTGGCACAAACTAGCACCTAATAATAATAATAAAGCAATCGCTTTATCTTTTGCGTCTAACTCTAAACTAAAAAACATAATTGCAATACCTGAAAAAGATAATAATGAGAAAAAGTATTCCTTTTTATTAGAGCTTTGCCCCATAACAAAGGTAATCGCAAAACAAACAATACTGGTAAATCTAATTAAAATTGACCCTTGTAAAGCTGAAACGAACACCAGCAATGAAACACCAAATGATACTGCTGCTAAATTTAAAAAAGCAAAGACCCACGTATCCATTGTTTTAATACTATTTAAAGCCAAACGACCTTTACCTGCATAAAGCAATAAGAATAAAGATGAAGATAAACTACCAAAGCATAAAAACACTAAGGGGTGAGCCTGATAATTATCAATTGATAATTTAGCACCTACATTATATAAAGGGAAGGCAATACAAGCCATATACAATCCATGCCACCAGCCGTCTAATTTTTGTAATAATTTCATCTATCAAACTCCTTAATTAAAATAAAATGAGCCAATTGAAAAAATGCTCAACACTAAAATCAAAACAGATACTAAACCTGTATAAAATAAGTCATTAAATCTATCTTCTCTTCTTCTTTTTAAGCCCTTGGCTAAAGCATGGGCATCTAATTGAGGATTATTCACTCTTCTATCAACAAACCCTAAATTATTTTGCTTTTTATTTTTTTTTAATATTTTCATCACGCTATACCTATAATTGTATTACATCTCATAAAAAAGAGCGTAGGCTATGCTACGCTCTTAATAAATAACTTAAACTTGACCAGCCATTTTCTTTTCATTATCTTTTGCAGATTTTGATTTTTTAGAAGTTAAAGATCCAAATGACATACTCATTAAACGACCTTCCATTTTTGGCTTAGTTTCAATTTTACCATATTCTAATAGATCTTGCTCAATTCTTTGCATTAGTTTTAGACCAATTTCTTTATGAGCTACTTCACGTCCTCTAAATCTCATAGTAACTTTAAGTTTATCACCTTCACCTAAGAATTTAATCATTTTCTTTAATTTAACTTGATAGTCATTTTCTTCAGTAACTGGACGAAGAGTAATTTCTTTAACATTAATTACTACTTGGTTCTTTTTAGCTTGAGCAGCTTTTTTTTGCTCATGATATTTAAATTTACCGTAATCTAAAATTTTACATACTGGTGGATTTGCTGTAGCCGCTACTTCAACTAAGTCAAGACCTAAGCTAATTGCTTTATGTAACGCTTCTTTTGTTGGCACAACACCTAGTTGCTCACCTTCAGCGCCGATTAGTCTTACTTCTTTTGCTCTAATATTTTCATTTAGCATTGTAGTATCTTTTTGTGGCTTACCACCTCTTGCAAACGATTTTATGGGATTACCCTCCAATTTAATTTTCTTTATTCTCTAATTTCTTTAAAGTACCCTGCATTAACATAGGTTAACTTTTTACTTTTCATAAGTCTAATTATTTTTTACACAAATTGCAAGCTTTTTCGGCACTTTTAGCTAAAATCCCTTTAACAAATTATCAATTGCACGAATTTTTACATCTATTGACATATTTTTTGAAGTAGTATTAAAAGTTTTTTGTTGTTTTTCAGAAAGTAACGACAACATCAACTCATATTGTAATTTCAAACTTGGAGCTACTGCTTTTTTCATTTTAATATTATGTTCTTGTAAATACTGTTTTAATGAAATATCTTCATTTTTTACAGACAATGCTTTTACTTGACTCTCTTTATAAAATACAGCTAACGGGAACCCTACTTTTGGATCTAACGAATCACTAATTACAATTTCTTGGCATTTTTTAGGAGCTTGCATTTGACCTGTAAAATAAACAAAACCTTTGTACAATGCAAAAGCAGAGCTAAAACTTGAATTTACGCTAGTGCCTAAGTCTTTTGATCCATAAACTTGAAAGCAATCACGACCTGCAAATCGTATAGAGTATAAATCTGATTTATAATTTGCCAAAGTTAACTTAGATTTCTCAGGTTTTAAGTTGGTTCTAAACTTACTTCCTGAAATTTTACTGTAAGCAATTTTATAAGTTTTTTCTAATTTTTTATGCTTAACATAGATAACTTCATTTTTTTTATTGTATAAAAAGATAAAATCTGCGTTTTCACCTTCTAAAAGCATAAAATTATCTTCGACCTTTAATTTTAGGTTAAAAGGTGCATTTTTTAGCTGAAAACTA
>DMEM01000118.1 GCA_003450915.1 Alphaproteobacteria bacterium | reverse complement strand
TTTTAGTAAGCTTTCAATAAAAGCAATGACTGATATATTTTTTAATAATAATTTAAAAATTTCTGATTATAAAATAATTTGCTTTAGTAAAAAAATGGCTGAGGGTGTTTCTCTGTATCATTCAGAATGTAGCACATTAGAAGAAATGTTAAAAATTTATAACCAACTTAATGAGGAAAATTAAATGAAAAAGCAAGATGTAGTAAAGGTTTTTGATATTTTTCATTCTTTGAATCCAGAACCAAAGGGTGAGTTAGATTCAACTAATACATATACATTGCTTGTAGCGGTTGCTTTAAGTGCTCAGGCGACTGATGTTGGGGTTAATAAAGCTACAGAATCATTATTTAAAGTGGTTTCAACTCCTTATGATATGATTGATTTAGGAGAAGAGCGTTTAATAGAATATATTAAAAGTATCGGCTTATATAAAACAAAAGCTAAAAACATTATGTTAATGGCTCAACAGCTTATTGATTTGCATAACGGAGAGGTTCCTAATGATCAAAAAGCGCTTGAAGCTTTAGGTGGTGTTGGTAGAAAAACAGCTAATGTTGTAAGAAATATAGCTTTTGGTGAACCTACAATTGCTGTTGACACTCACTTATTTAGAGTGTCAAATAGAACCGGTATGGCCCCAGGTAAAAAACCGTTACAAGTAGAAAAAGCATTAGCAAAAGTTATTCCAAAAAAATATATTATACCATCTCACCATTGGTTAATTCTACATGGTCGTTATATTTGTAAGGCTCGCAAGCCAGAGTGTGATAAATGTCCAATTTCAAAATATTGCGATTACTACAAAGAAAAAGAGGCTAAATTAGACTTTTCTGATTAATTTCTTGATAAAAAGCAAAAAATAGATATACTAGTTGTTATCTTTTATTGCGTTTTATATACCTTTGGAGGTTTAAATGCCGTGTGAGCGTTGTAATCAAGAAAAAACTCCAAATAAACGAAAAAATGCTGTTCAGAATATTTATGCATTAATTCTTTTTATATTGCTTATTTTTAGCTTTTTTATTCCTCAAGAATTACGCATATCTGGTATGAGTTTTACAGGGTTTATTTTTTTCTTGCTAATTTGTTATCTAATATATTTAAGAATAGAGAATCAAAAATACAATTTTACCCCGGTTATGGGAATAGTTGGTGTTATTGGTGTGGTTTCCATCGAATTTTTATATTAGTTTATAAAAGAACCTTCCATTTTTAGGAAGGTTCTTTTAGATTTGAAAATTATTTTTTTAAATGTTTAAGTTTATCTTCAATATCTGCCCATTCATCAGCTTCTGGAAGAGGGTCTTTACTTTCTGTAATAACAGGCCAAATTTTACTCATTTCTTCATTAAGTTTTAAGAAATGTTCTTCATTAGCTTCTAAGTCTTCATCTGATTTAATTGCATCAATAGGGCAATCAGGAACACAAACTCCACAGTCAATGCATTCATCAGGGTTAATAACAAGCATATTCGGCCCTTCATTAAAAGCCTCAACAGGGCATGAGTCAACACAATCTGTGTACTTACATTTAATACAACTATCTAATACTACAAATGTCATTTTTTTATAAATTCCTTGTTTTTACTTACTTTTTATTGCTATACTTATGTTAATAAAAAATATAATGAAATAAAAAGGGTTGTGTGTTGTGAAAAAAAGTCTTTTACTTATTTTTACATTATTCTTTATTAGTTTGCAAGCATTTGCTCAAGAAAATTCTAATAACGAAGAACAAGTTAACGCCGAAGATACAAAAAGTCAAGAAGAATCAACGATAAAAGCTGATGAGAAGTCTATTTCCTTATCTGAAAAGCTAGAAACATTACAAGTGCAAAAAATGAGGTTATATAAATTTAATCCTATCAAAAATTTTGAAGGGGTTGTTACACTTGTTGAATTTAATGACCTTAGCTGCAAAGAATGTTTATTAAAGTCAAAGAAAGTTTATGACTCAATAGGTGAAGAAAACCTAAAAAATCTAAGAATTATTTACAAATTTATTAATAAAGATGCTTTGAATTTAGTTAACCAAATGACAGTGTATGCAATGGCTGCCGATGAGTTTGGTGTTTTTTGGGAGTTTAAAGAGGCAATTACAAATAAAAACATTTCAACACATGATGAAATTATAGAGTTATTATTATCATTAGGTATTGATAAAAAAGAGTTGTTAGATGATTTAGCACATGGTGCAAAAAATTATTATAAACAACTTGATGCTGATGTTAAATTTGCAAATTCAATAGAAAATACTCAAGCCCCAATGATATTTGTAGATGGCTATAGAGTAAATGATGATTTTACATTAGAAGAGCTAAATGAATATATTTCTAATCAAATAGAAAAATTCAAGAAACAAAAAGACGAAGAAGAAAATAAATATAAAATGGGAAAATTTTAAAATGCCGTTATATTCATCAGAGTTAGAATTACTAAAAAAAGAGCTTGCAGAGTTACGCAAGTTTAAAAAATTTTATGGTTATGAGGGAGAAGAGCTTCTTGCAAATGAGTATATGACTAAAAACTATATACTATCAGAACAAACGAAAAAGAAATTAAATAAATTTGTTAAAGAACAGGAAAAGGATATTAACTCGTTTGCTAAAAATCCAATATATACAGAGCTAGACTTATCTGATTTAGAAGAAAATGCAGAAAAAAACTTTAGATTACAGCATGGACTTCAAAACAATGGCTTATTAGAAAAAGAAGATGATGAAAAAAACCATGAAGATAATTACTTTAATGCACCTGAGTTAGACTTATTATTTAATAATGTATTTTTAGAATCTTATCATATTTTAACACCTTCAGAAGACCTTTTAGCGATAGAAGATTGTCATTCTGCGGTTAAAGATTTGGATAGAATTTTTCAATATGAAATTAATAGGGTAAAACTTTCAAGAACAAGTGTTAATAATGCTATGTTGTTGCAAAAAGTTTCAAAAGCACATGAAAAGATTAAACAGAATAAGTTAAATGAAGCATCTGTTTTAATTAGTAGATTTTATAATGAAAATAAACAGGATATTTTATTAGGTTATTTGTATTCTGAAATTTTATATGCAAGAACAGCTACAGGAAATCCAAAGTCATTATCAAAAGCAAGGTCTGTTGCAAATACTGTATGCTTTTTAACTGATAAAAGTGATGAAGAGCTAATTTCATATTATCGTTATATTTATGTATGCCGTGAATATAATCATGATAAAGAAAGAGCTTTGCAGTTGTTTAGAGATTTT
>DMEM01000037.1 GCA_003450915.1 Alphaproteobacteria bacterium | reverse complement strand
AATAATAGTATTAAATATATAAGTAATAAGAAAAAGGGTGGTTTTTATGTCTGAATCAGGAATTTATAGTTTAACAAAATTTACAAAGTTGGATTTTCAAGGAAAGTCTTCATGTATTATTTGGTTTGCAGGTTGTAATATGGCTTGTAAATTCTGTTATAATAAACCTCTAACAGAATCTAGAGGGCGTTTATCATTAGAGCATATTAAAGAGTTTTTAGAATCTAGAGTTGGAATTTTAGATGCTGTGGTTTTATCAGGAGGAGAGGCTACTCTTTATAGAGACCTACCAGATTTAGCAAAATATATTAAAGATTTAGGCTTTTTAGTAAAGCTTGATACTAATGGAACAAACCCTAAAATGATTAAAAATCTAATAGATGAAGGTTTAGTTGATTACTTAGCTATTGATTATAAAGCTCCAAAAGATAAATTTAAAGACGTTACAAATTCTGGTCTATGGGAAAAATTTCAGGCAAGTTTAGACTTGTTAATTGAGAATCAAGAGAAGGTTCCGTTTGAAGTTAGAACAACTTGGCATACTGCATTATTATCAGAAGAAGATGTTGCTAAAATTTTAGAAGATCTAAACTCTAAAGGATATCATCAAACATTTTATCTGCAAAAGTGCAACCTAGTAGACAGCTCAATAGCTTTTGCTGTTTTACCTCAATCAGAAGAAATAAATCTTAAACAATTTATGGGTGGTAAAATACCAGTTGAAGTAAGATAATTTTATATGAGAAACTAACTCCTAAGTATTATTTAATCTTAGGAGTTTTATAATGAAAAAGGTTTGATGCTTGGACTCTTTTATTTTAAATAATAAAAAAATAAAAAGAGAGCTAATTGTAGCTCTCTTTTTGCTATTGTCCTTAATAATGAAAAAAGTAGCTCCCATTATTTAGAAGCTACTTTTTTTTTAATAATTAATTAAACTTTTTCAGCTTGACCTGATGTTAGTTCAATTGAAGTTGGACGTCCGAAGATTGAAATTGAAACTTTAAATTTACCTTCTTCAGGATTAACTTCTTCAACAATACCTTGGAATGAAGCGAATGGACCTTCTTTAACAAGAACCTCATCACCAACTTCAACATCAAGAATAGGTGTTGGTGATTCAACGCCTTCTTCCATTTGTTTAAGCATAAATTCTGCTTCTTTTTTGCTAATTGGAAGAGGTCTTTTGTTTAAACCACCGCCACCGCCAACAAAACCACTAGCTTTAGAAATTGAGTTAACAATTTGCCATACTTCGTCTGTCATATCACAGTACATTAAAATGTAACCAGGGTAGAATTTCTTTTCAGATGTTTTTGTAACACCTTTTTTAACTTGTGAAACTTGCTCAACAGGAATAAGAACTTCTTGAACTTTATCTTCTAAGTTATTTACAATAACCTGTTCTTTAATTGCTGCTTGAACTTTTTTTTCATAATTTGATTGAGTTTGAATAACATACCATCTAAAAGCCATGTTCTTTTCCCTTTTTTTAATATATACAAGCCTCTTAAAAGAGGCTTAAATTAGAACTTAACAATAAAATCAATAACTGTCTGTAAAATGTTGTCTACTAAAAGTAGGTAACCTGCGATAAGTACTGAAATAATTGCAACAATGATTGTCAACATTCTTGTTTGTGCGAAGCCAGCCCATGAAACTTTTTTAGCTTCTAGTTTTACTTCTTTAAAAAATTTTACTGCTTTCATTTTTTCTGAATCCCCGAATTTGGATTAAAAATCCTTAAAATAAAAATTTGGCAGGGGTGATAGGACTTGAACCTACAACCTTTGGTTTTGGAGACCACTGCTCTACCAATTGAGCCACACCCCTTTAATACGTAATTAGATTTCTTTGCCAAAATAAAAAATCTAGGTCTTAAAAAATGAACCCATATTAGGCTCATAACTAAAATATAATACAAAAATCTTACTTTTTCAAGTTTTTTTTATAATTATTTAAATAAAGAGGCAATATTATTGAAAAAGGCTAGTTTCTATGTTAGATTTTTAGCCATAAATTATCAAAATTCAAGTAAAAACATAATTAAAGAGAAAAATATGAGAGATAAACTACAAATTATAGCACTTTCTTTACTAGGTCTAGCTATCCCATTGACAACCTACTCAAAAGGTTACTTTTTTATAGCCATTGTTTTAGCAGCTGTTTTAGGTGTTTTTAGTTTAAACTTTAAGCAACTTAAACACAGCTTTTCATTTTTTAATAAGAAATTATTAATGCTAGTAGTTCCGGTTTGTTTGGTTACGGTTTTATCTGTAATTTTCGCGATTGATTTTTCATATAGCTTAAAAAAACTAGCAGATGTGAGTTTAATTTTGGTTATTACTGGCTTATTAGGCATGTTTTTACAAAATGTAAAAAAAGAACGCTTTTTAATTTCTCTAAAAGCAATGTTGATTATGACAGTTATTAATATTGCTTATCTATACTTTGATATGTACTTTGCAAGCCCTGAAATTTTATTATCTATTTATGGAGAAGGTGAAACAGGCCCAGGGCGTGTTCGCTATCCTGCTAGTCAAATAGCAGTGATCTCTCCTTTATTATTTGCTTATATTTACTTTACTTTAAAAAATAAAACATACGCATGGGGATTCTTTATTTTAGTATTCTTTACCGTGTTTGCAACAGGTGGGCGCTCAGCAATGTTATCATTTATTGTTGGAGGTTTATTTATGATAGTTCTGTTATTTATTTATAAACACGAAAAAATAAATCTTAAGAAAATAGTTGTCGGTGTTTGTGCTGTTTTACTTTGTGTATCAGGTGGCTTATTAGGTTATAAAGTTTTAGACGCTAGAAATGGGGGTAAAGAATTTGAATATAGAGCAAGTTTAGAGTCTTCAGATTTAAGCTCTGGACGTTTTGAGATTTGGAAATTTACATGGCAAAAGTCTTTAGAGAATCCTGTACTCGGTGTAGGTATTGGTGGTTATAGAAAATTAACAGCAGATTCAGATGTTGTGTTAGCTGCAAGAAATCACCCTCATAACTTTATTTTAGAGATTTTAGTTTCAACAGGCTTTGTCGGTCTTATAACTTGTTTAACAGTTTTATTTATCGGATTCTTAATGTACTTTAAACAAATAAATCAAATTAGTATGGTTGCAATTGGTGTTGTGTCATCATATGTGACATACTGGGTTAATAGCTTAACCAGTGTTTCAATATTGCAGACATATTGGCTGGCTATTTTTGCGGTTATGTCTTTAATA
>DMEM01000217.1 GCA_003450915.1 Alphaproteobacteria bacterium | reverse complement strand
AAGATAAAAACACAGCAGAATCGATATTAAATAATGTTAAGCAAAATGGCTTCTATAACTCAATAATTGCTAAATCTAAATAAAAGGTCCCTTATGAAAAAACTACTATTAATTTTTGTATTCTTACTTACATTTGATAATGCCTATGCTTTAAATATTAAGGCAAAAGCTTATGTATTAAAAGACCTTAATACAGGCAAGGTGTTAGCGTCTAAAAATGCAGATGTTTACCTACCACCTGCAAGTACTACAAAGTTAATGACACTGTATCTTTTATTTGAAAAAGTTAACAATGGAGAGTTAAAACTTACAGATAGACTTCCTGTAAGTAAAAGAGCATGGAAAAGAGGTGGCTCAAAAATGTTCTTAGATCCAGGTAGTAAAATTAGAGTTGTTGATTTAATTAAAGGAATTTCTGTATCATCTGGCAATGATGCAAGTACTGTTGTCGCTGAATATATCGGAGGATCTGAAAAAGAATTCGTAAAATTAATGAATCGTAAAGCTAGAGAATTTGAGATGACAAGGACTAATTTTGTCAACCCAACTGGATGGGATAATAAGGGGCATGTTAGCTCTGCTAATGATTTAGCAATATTAGGTGAAAGAATCATCAAAGACTTTCCTGAATACTATAAAGTATTTGGCTTAAAAAGCTTTAAGCATAATGGCATTCGTCAATATAACAAAAATACTCTATTAGGTAAGCTTGGTGTTGACGGACTAAAAACAGGGCATGTAAAATCAATTGGTTATAATATTGTATCATCTGCTAAACAAAACCAGCTAAGATATCTAGTTGTTCTATTAGGAGCAAAAAACAAACACCGTAGAGAAACAGAAGTTAAAAAGCTATATCAATATGCTTATAATAAGTATAAGAATGTAAAAATATTATCTGCTGCAGAAACAATTGCACAAACTCAAGTTTATCTAGGATCTAGTAGATTTATTGAATTAGGTATTGAACATGACTTATATATGAACCTTACTCAAAAAGAATATGACACATTATCATCTTCAATTGAATACTTCCCTATTGTAAATGCCCCTGTTCATGCAGGTCAAGTTCTTGGTAAAATTAAAATTAAATACGAAGGTTTAACTATTCCCAAATATATTAATCTTGTAGCAAAAACTACAAGCCCTGTTTTACCAATAACACAAAAAATTCAAGAAATGATTAAGTATAAATTTAATAAGCACACGTATTTTTCTAATCTACAATAAAAATAGGAGACTCTAAAAAATGGTTAAGCAAGGTCAGTTCATTACATTTGAAGGCGGCGAAGGCGCTGGTAAGTCAACTCAAATTAAAATGCTAGTTGAACATTTAAAAGAAAAAATGATTCTAACTCACTTAACTAGAGAACCTGGCGGTTGTGATATGGCTGAAAAAATTAGAGATCTGCTAGTTAAGGGTAGCGTTGACACTTTAGATGAACTAAGTGAACTGTTACTATTTTCTGCAGCACGTCATGAACATGTAAGACAAAAAATACGCCCTCTATTAGATAAAAACTACTGCGTAATTTCAGATAGATTTTATCTTTCAACATATGTATACCAATCATTTGCTGGTGGTTTAGATTTTGACTTTGTTGAAATGGTAACAAAAAAGGCTATTGAAGGTGCAGAACCTAATTTAACTATTTTACTAGATATTGACCCTAAAGTTGGATTAGTTCGTTCAATGGATAATGAAATTACTCATGATGAAAAACGCTTTGAAGGTAAAGACATTAAGTTTCATGAAAAAGTTCGTCAAGGATTTTTAGATGCTGCTAAAACATCAGAAAATATTATTGTAATAGACGGATCGCAAGATTTAGAAAAAGTGCATCAAGATATTATTAATGAGCTAGAAAAAAGAGACCTTATTTAATGCTAGAAATTCAAGATTTAAAACCACTAATTGGTCATAAAAAAGCTCAAGAAGTTATTATCAAGCTAATTGATGAAAACAGACTTCCTCATGCTATTTTACTACATGGCACAAGTGGTATTGGTAAAGCTAAATTTGCTGAAATTTTAGCAAAGATGATAATTTGTGGAAATAACCCTGCAACAAATAAAAATAGATTTTCTGTTAATATCAACTCAGATCAGTATAAAAGAATTTGTGCTGGCTCTTTAGATGCATATAAAGTAATAAAACCTGCTGACGGCAAAAAGCAAATTACTGTTGAACAAGTTCGAGAATCTATGGGAAACTTAGGCCTAATTAGCGATGATAAACGTGTAATTATTATAGATTCTGCTGATGACTTAAACCCAAACAGTGCTAATGCTATTTTAAAAACTCTTGAAGAGCCGCCTGCAAATACAATGTTAATTTTAGTTTCTAGTAATCCTGCTAAGCTACTTCCAACTATTAGCTCAAGATGTAGAAAAATTAAATTAGATAATTTGGCAACTCATGAAGTTGAGCTAATTTTAGAAGAAAACGGCTTTGAGGGTAAAGATTTAACTCAAGCTTTAGAATTTTGTTCTGGTAGTGTTGAAAAGGCTATTGAATTTTTAACCGATGGAAAAATTATTTTAGAAAAAATAAATGAATTTTTTGAAATTGAACAACCTTTTGCTAATGATGTAATTGCCTTATCTGAAAAGTTAGCAGATAAAAAGCTAAAAGAAGATTTAGTCTATTCTCAAATTAGAGATATTATGTACAACGCATCTAAAAAATCTTTAGGCTTAGCAACTCCATTAGATAATATAAAAG
>DMEM01000059.1 GCA_003450915.1 Alphaproteobacteria bacterium | reverse complement strand
ATAAAAAAACAATTGCTAATTTTACTAATAATTACCTTGAGCTATTCCCTGCAGGACACTCTGATTCTATTTATCAAGAAATTAAACAAGGTAAATTTGTAAATAATAGATTCCACTTTTTAAACCTATTTTACAATAATCCGTTAAAATCTCTAATTGATTACTTACCAAAAAAATTCGCAGTATTTTATTATGATAATATTAATATAAACCTAGAACAATTTTATGAAGATTTAAACATTAGCTTTAATGCAAGACATCAGTTTTTAGCAGATTTTGAAAGCGAAGATTTTCAAGCTGATGATAACTTTGATTTTTCTGATATCTACCGCCCTATTGATTCAACTGAATTATACCTAACAGAAGATTATATCAAAAACTTTTTTGATGCTCAAAAAACTATCTGTTTTAACGATATGTTGAATAATAGTGGAGAATTTGAAGAGACATCTTTAGAAAATCATATTCCATACAATAAAAAAGCACTAAACAAAACACCTTTAGACCAAGCTTGTACAGATATTAAACAATGGCTAAAAGATGATTATAAAGTTATTATTTCATGCTTTAATAAAATCAGTGCTGATCATATTGCTAATGCTTTAGAAGAATATGAAGTATCTAAGATGACTCTTGATAATTATAATCAATGTCATTCTGAACTTGTTTCAGAATCTCACGCGGCATGTCTTATTAAATCACCTATTGAATTTGGTTTTATCGATAAAAAAGAAAAGATTGTTTTTCTTTCTGAGCAAGATATTTTTGGTACTAAACAAAAAATCAAGAAGAAAACTAAATCTAGCAATAAAAAAATTATTGAGCACCTAAACCAGCTTAAAATTAATGATATCGTAGTTCATACTAAACATGGTATTGGTCGCTTTTTAGGCTTAGAAACTATCAAGACTTCACAAGCAGAATCTCAAGATTTTGCTATTATTGAATATGCTGATCAAAACAAGCTATTTATTCCAATTATTAACTTAGATTCATTAAGCCTGTATTCTCATGCTGAAGGTAATGCTGTAAAATTAGATCGTTTAGGTGGATCAGCTTTTGCCAACAGAAAAGAAAAAGTTAAGAAAAAACTATTAGAAATCGCCGCCGATTTAATTAAAATTGCAAGTAAAAGAGCTTTATTAAAAGGTTTTAGTTTTGGCAAAGTCGATGGCATGTATGATGAATTTGCCGAAGGCTTTGAATACGAGCTAACAGAAGACCAAGAATCATCAATTAATGATGTAATTAATGATATGTACTCTACTCAACCGATGGATCGTTTAGTTATCGGTGATGTTGGTTTTGGTAAAACTGAAGTCGCTTTAAGAGCATGCTTTGTTGCTGCAAGTAATTCTAAACAGGTTGCAGTTATTGTTCCAACAACATTATTAGCTCGCCAACATTTTGCAAACTTTAAAGAACGTTTTGAACAATTCGGTTTTAATGTTGCAATGCTTTCAAGACTAAACTCTTTAAAAGTAAATAAAGAAATTAAGCAAAAATTAAAAACTGGTGAAGTTGATATTATCATCGGTACTCATGCTTTATTAGCAAAAGATATTGAATTTAAGGATATGGGACTTCTAGTTATAGATGAAGAACAGCGTTTTGGTGTTACTCATAAAGAAAAGCTGAAAAACTTAAGAAATAACATCGATATTTTAACATTAAGTGCGACCCCTATCCCAAGAACATTGCAAATGTCTGTTAGTGGAATCAGGGAGTTATCTTTAATTACAACACCTCCTGTTGATCGCCTGCCTATTAAAACAGCTATTATGAAATATGATTCAACAACTATCAAACAAGCTGTTTTAAAAGAGTTATATCGTAACGGACAGGTTTATATTATTACACCTCGTGTTGAAGGTATTTATGAAATTGCTGAAAAAATTACAGCCTTAGTTCCACAAGCTAAAATCAAAGTTGCTCATGGGCAAATGAACAAAACAGTTTTAGAAGATACCATGGATGATTTTTCTAACGGTAAATTTGACGTGCTAATTGCTACAACAATTATTGAATCAGGTATTGATATTCCAAATGCTAATACTATGATTGTTTTCGATGCTCATAAATTTGGTTTAGCTCAGCTTTATCAAATTAGAGGTCGTATTGGTAGAAGTAAGCTAACAAGTTTTGCGTACTTCTTAATTCCATCGCATAATAAAATTACAAGTGGTGCTGAACTACGCTTAAAAATTCTTAAAAAACTAGATAATATTGGTGCAGGATTTACTCTAGCATCATATGATATGGATCTTCGAGGCCCTGGTAATATTTTAGGTTCTGAGCAATCAGGGCATATTAAAGAAGTTGGTTTTGCTTTATATAACCAAATGCTAAAAGAAGCGATCAAATCTTTAAAATCGAATTCTCAAGATGAAGAAATTGAAGAAGAGTTTTATCCAAACATTAATATTCGTTGGTCATTCTTATTACCTGAAAGCTATATTACAGATGCAAACGAGCGTTTAACAATCTATAGACGACTTTCTGAAATCAGAACATTTGAAGAGCTTGAAGATATCACTCAAGAGCTTGAAGATCGTTTTGGTAAATTACCAGAAGAAGTTAACAACCTTCTTGAAATTGTTAGCTTTAAAATTACAGCCAAAGAACTTAATATTGAAAATATTGAAGTTGGTAGCAAAGGCGTTTTATTCAAGTTTTATAATAATAAGTTTAAGGGTAGCGATGAGTTTATTCCACAAATTATGGCTCGCCCTCTAGAATTTAAATTAAGACCAGATCAGAAGATATTTTACAACTGCATTTGCCAAGATAAAAACCAAACAATGAACAACATTAAAAAGGTATTATCTTTTATAACCAAATTTAAATAAGGAACCAACATGAAAACTTTTTTAGAACTATTTCCTTTAGCGATATTTTTTATAATATATAAACTATTTGATATTTACTATGCCACTGGAGCCTTAATGCTTGCAACACTTGCTCAAGTTATTATTTTATACTCTATTTATAAA
>DMEM01000058.1 GCA_003450915.1 Alphaproteobacteria bacterium | reverse complement strand
TGTTAGAGTCTTTTTTTATTATATATAAGGAGTAAAAAGCATGAATAAACAAATAGATATGCAAAATAGTTCAGAATCTGCTTTAAAAGTTAAAGAAGCAGAAATGAAGCAATGGTATGATAATGAGTTTATACCATTTAAAAAACAAAAAGAGCAGGAAAAGCAAGATTTTAACGAGTTTGCAAAAATTATAATTAATAACACGCAGGAGGTTAAATACATGCTTGCAAATATTTATGATAATAACTCAGCAAAGGCTGTTGAAACTTGGAATGCCTTAAAGTTAGAGCCTGCAATTAGTGATATTAAATCTAAAGGTGAATTGTTAATTATTATTGATAAAAGAGGTAAAGAGTCACAAATTAACTTTGATCTGCTTTTAGAAAATATCAAAAAGGCTTTAGGAGGAAAGTAAATGACTGAGATTAATCTTCATGAAGAATTGAAAGAAATTAGAAGAGATATTAAAGATCTAAAGCTGGAAGTTACACAATATAAAAGTTTTGTCGGCGGGATTTTATGGACCTTTATGGCTCTTTCGGCGGCATTAACATTTTTATACGAATGGGTTAAAGAGTTAATGAAATAAAAAAGTACTGGTGTTAAACATCACCAGTACTTTTTGTATTTTCAGGGTCTTTATAAATATCAACAGCTGTAATTTTATTTTCATTATTGTAAGAAATATCTACATAATAAATGGTTTGATTAGTATTTACTTCGCCTAGAGTTCCAAAAAGTTCCCAAATGCCAAAAGTAAATACATCTAATGTTGCATGCATAAACATACGCACTTTTGCAGCTTTATCATAGTTTAAAGAATATGTAATAATGCTAAGATCATCAAATATCTCTTCTTCAACAACATTTGAAGAAATATTTTTTTCAAAGCTTTTTCTTGTTAGCTGCTCTTTAGCTTTTTCTTGTTTTATGGGGCTTGTATCTTTTGATCCTGCCATAACTACAGAGCAAGAAGATAATGTTAAAGCATAAATGCAAAGTAGAAAGTATTTCATGTATAAACCTTTATTATTAATTGATATTATGAATATATAAAATTTGCTGTAAGAGGTCAAACAAAAAAGGATAAAAAAATGAGAAAAATAACAAAACATATAATTCATTGTTCAGATTCATTATATGGAGATGTGCAATCAATTAAGCGTTATCATATGGGTAAGGGCTGGAAAGATATTGGTTACCATTTTGTAATTAAGCAAGATGGTACTATTGAAATGGGTAGGTCTTTAGAAAAAATTGGGGCGCATTGTAAAGGGTATAATAAATATAGCATTGGAACTTGTTTAATTGGTAGGTCTGTATTTACCGATAAGCAGTTTGCTAGTTTAAAGCAATTACATAAAACATTAGAAAGTATATCTGGAAAGTTAGAATATTTTCCGCATAATAAATTTAATGAAAATAAAACATGTCCAAACTTTGATGTAACCAAAGTGTTAGGGTAAGTTGATGTTTAAAATAGCAATGGCTGGCTTAATTGCAAAAACACTAGCTAGTTTAAAAAAATCAAAAGATGGTAAAGATCTTGGAATTACCGAAGATATTATTGACGGGGTATCAACATATTTAAAAAATGATTCAAGTTTTGAAAAAGAAGTTTTAGCAGAAGTTGAAAAAGCTCGTCAGCATGATTTATCACTTTCAAGTCAAACAAGTAAGTTCGTTATTAATATAAGAGGTCTGATTCGTCCTTTATGTACCATAACAGCAGTTACTTGGTATATTTATGCAAAGCTAAATGAAATTGAGTTGAACTCGCAAGATTATTCAATAATTGGCGGGGTTTTAGCATTTTGGTTTGGTTTTAGGAGTTATGAGAAGAAGAGTGGAATATTTTAATGTCAGTCAATTATTTATAGGTATATCTATAAAATAATAACTTAAACCAACGCCTCATAGAGGTAAGGAAATATTATGTTTAATCAAATAAAAAACGAATGGTCTGAAATGACCACTCTTGCAAAGGTTATATATCCTTTGAGCCTAATGGCATTTGCTATTTTTATGTACGGGGTTGTTATTAATAATCCTTTGATAGGAGGCATGGGCATGCTTTTATATGTAATGGGTGCCCAAATGGTACAGAATGATATCGATCTAAAAGAAGAGAAGGAGGGCTGAGGCCCTCCTTTTTACTTTTTAGTCTGTTAGTAGAATTCGTTTTAAGAATTTTGTTGATTTTTCAATTCCTGAAATTGAAAGGCCGTGTTCTAGGCCATCTTCAATAATAACTTCAGTATCCATAAAATCTAATGCTTCTAAATCTTTTTCTGCCTGAATTGATCCTGAAAATGGAACTACAGGATCATTTTTACCATGGTAGAATAAAATAGGAAACTTGTTATATTCAGTTCCTTCAAGCTCATCTTGCCACATCATTAAACCTGAAAATGCTACTAGACCTGCTAGTTTGTTTTCAAATCTAGGAAGAGAGTAAAGGCTTGTCATTGTTCCTTGAGAAAAACTAACAATCGCAACATCGCTATGTTTAATACCATGCTTTTCAACAATTGAATCAATGTATTCTTCTAAAGTATTTTTTGCTTTTTCAATACCTGGCTTGTCTTTAAATGTCCAGTTATTGTCACTAAACCATTGATAACCCATATTAAATGGTGTTGAATCAGGTGCTGTTGGTGAATAAAACGCTGTATTTGGTAATGCTTTTGAATAAAAATCAGCAATTGAAATTAGATCTTGTCCGTCTGCTCCAAAACCATGCAGAAAGATAACTACCTTTTTAATTTCTGCTAAATCTGTCATAAATTTGTAATCAATCAATGTAAAAAAGTCCTTTCAATTTATTTTCATTAATATTATACTACTTATTATCATAATTCAATTAATTAATAAAAAGATAAAAATAATGGAATCATTTTTAACCATAGCTATTTTACTTATTTCATTAGTACTATTCATTCAAAATAAATTAAGAGTCGACTTTGTTGCATTGCTTGTTTTAGCTGCTTTGATGATTAGTGGGGCTGTATCAGATACTCAAGCATTTTCAGGTTTAGCGAACCCAGTTGTTGTCACAATTGCGTGTATGCTAATACTTTCAAAAGCTTTGGAATTAACGGGAGTTGTTTCTTATGTTGTATTTAAAGTAAAACCATTTGTTGGTAATTCTTTAACAGGCGTTTTATTATTTACAGTTATAGTTTGTGCTCTATTTTCAGCTTTTATTAACAATACTGCAGCAGTTGCGATTATGATTCCGATTGTAAGTGCTTTAACTAAAGAAAAAGGGATTAAAAAAGAACAAATTTTAATGCCTCTATCTTTTGCTGCTCAATTTGGTGGTATGTGTACGCTTATCGGTACATCTCCGAACTTACTAGTAAATCAGGCTTTATTAGATAATGGTTTAGCAGGTTTTAATATGTTTTCATTTACTTCAATTGCTTTAATCTTTTTTGTAATCGGAACGCTTTATCTAATATTTGCATCAAAAAATATCCTAAGCAAGAAAAAAACAC